>DATBXZ010000202.1:0-8606 GCA_036513995.1 Solirubrobacterales bacterium
TAGCGGGAAACCGGAGCGCGCAGGGAGTTCGGATCCAACAGCGCGGCTGCCTCCGCGACCCCCTCGAAGCTGATCGCCTTGCCGCCTTCGAGCGCCAGGTCCTGCAGGCGCTGCAGGTGGTCGTAGAGCAGCCGGCAACGATCGTCGACGAGGGCGCCGGACGCGTCCGCCAGCAGGCGCGAGCCCAGCTCGGCCGGCCCGGCGCCGGCGACGGCGCTCTCGGCGACCAGGACCTCCTCGCGACCCTCGCCGGCCAGATAGGCGCTGCGCAGCTCGAGGCCGAGCTCGGCCGAGCAGCTGGTCAGGACCGTCAGCGAGGCGCCGGCATCGCAGTGCAGCGTCTCGCCGTTGACCCGGCGATCGCCGAGCAGGAAGCGCAGAGGCAGCGGTGTCCGCGGCATGTAACCACGGTAGCGCGAGCCGAGGCGGACTCAATCGAGGTCGGCCAGGCCGAGGGCGATCCACTCGAACTCGCCGTTTATCAGCGGCACCTGCCCGGGGTAGCGGGCAGCCCAAACCGCCCGCTCCCAGGCGGTGAAGCCACCTTCGCGGGAGGCCCGGATGCGCTCTTCGACCCGCATCCGGGCAAGGCGGGCGAGAAAGGCCTCGAAGTGGGCGCGCGGGTCGGGGCCGGCGGCCGGCTCGACTGCGAGGGGCGCGGCGGTCGGCTGGCTCATCTGCTCCCCCCCTGGCAGCGGGCGGCGAGCGCGTTGGCGCCGACGCAGAGTTCGGTCAGGAAGTGCAGGGTGTACTCGAGCGGATCCGCGGCCTCGGCCTCGCGCAGCGGCACGGCGTGGCCGAGCAGGGTCGGGCCGCGACCGAGGTTGACGGCGAGGAGCGGTTCGGGTTCGACCAGGGACATCGGGTAGACGTAGAGCCGCGCTCGCGGGCACTCCGCGGCGAGGATGCCGGCGTCCTGTGCCGCCTCGACCAGGAGGTTCAGCTCGTCGGCGTCGCTGTAGGCGTTGATCGGCCAGAGGTCGCCGTCGGGGTCGGTCAGCTGCCTCGCGGCCCAAGCTCGATCGAAGCGGAAAGCCACGCCTTCGCTACAGCACTCCGCGCATCGCACATTCATTTGCCTCTCCTTCTCGTACTCCGCCATCGAGCGGTTGATGAACGAGGGGGTGAGAGGCAAGCGGGGGCGGTTCGCCCCCTTCTCACACAGCCGGGCAGCCGCCTAGTGGCGCGGTGGCGGCGATCGCCGCGCCGTCGGGCAGTGAGCGGGGTGCAGGACTTTTCGCGGCATTGCGCTGCAAGGCGGTTGCGGCCGATCCCTCAATAAATAGCTGGGTTCCCAAGGCCTCTTTGAGCTCTTATAGGTGCCCCAGAACCGAAGATTGGACGGCGGCCATCAGCCGGCCGGGACGAAGGGAATTCCGCATGGAGGTTGGCGAGGCGCGCAAGCAGTACATCCGCTGGCTTCTCGTCGCAAGAGACCTGTCGCCGCACACAATTCGCGCCTACGACAGCGACATTACGGCGTTTGAGCAACATCTCGGCACCGACGCCACCGTCAAGCAGATAAACCGCGACGGCCTGGTCGCCTTCATAGAGGGGCAACGCCAGGCTGGTCTGTCCTCGATGTCGATCAGGAGACGCGCCTCAGGCCTTCGCGGCTTCTGCGGCTGGCTGCGCTCATCCGGCCTGCTCAACTCTGATCCTTGGGCCGGCACCAGCGTTGCGGTCGGGCGGTCCCGCAAGCTACCCCGCATCCTGTCTGCGCACGAACTCGATCGCCTGTTCCTCTTTCTTCGAGAGACTGCTGGTGTTGACGATGCAAGCGGTCCAGATGGCGTGCTCGAGCGACCGCAAGAGTCAACAACACTCCTTGCCGTTGCCCTGATGGTGGCAACGGGTGTTCGGGTCAACGAGGTAGTCAGCATCAAATGCCCAGACATCGACCTGCCGAACAGAAGCCTTCGGCTCGTTGGCAAGGGCCGCCGCGAGCGACAGGTCTTTCTGACGAATGACTGGATCGCCAGCCTCACCAACACCTATATGGAAGCCCGCTCTTCACTTGGACTCGAACACTCTCGCCTCCTCTTCAACCTCCGTTACGAGCCCCTCACGCCCCCTGCCATGAGGACACGGCTCGCCAAGGCTGCCGAAGCTGCAGGCCTGAGCGCCAGAGTGACCCCCCACATGTTGCGGCACACCGCCGCCACCCAGTTGATCGAGGCAGGCGTCGACATCCGCTATATCCAACGGCTCCTCGGCCACGCAAGCCTCAGTACCACTGAGATCTACACCCATGTTTCCGACCGCGCACTTAGACGCGTCGTCTCCGACGCCGACGTCCTCGGGAGGTTCGTTCAGGCGCGATAACTAGGAATTATCGGTGGCGAACGCCTACGTCGACCTGACCGCTCAACTGCGAAAGCTGGAGCAACGACTACTTGCTGCGGCCGGCGAGCTCGCGGTCTTTCTCGTTTACGACCGGCCCGAGAGGATTCACGAAAGGCCGGGACTTGAGCGGGTCTTCTTCGCCCAGCGGTGCGTCTCTGACACTCAACTCGAGCAGATGGTCGACGCTTTCAGGTCGGTTGGCGCCTATGTCGAGCTGTTCGAGGGCGAGCAGCCGTTCGTCGAGGCGCTAGCGAACGGCCGGCTCCTAGGACTCGATCGAAGCATCAAGGTTGCCTACAACGGCATCGAGGGGGGAATCGCCCCCGGAGGTTTCCGACCTGGGCGAAAGACACTGCTCCCGGCGATCACGGACTCCTACGGCGTTGTCTGCTCGAACTCGAACGCATACGGGTGCGCAATTGGCCGGCACAAGTTCCACTACCTCACCGTGCTGCAGAGTCTCGGCCTGAACGCTCCCCAAACTTGGCACTTTCGCGGAAACGGTGGCTGGGCAGCAGGACGGAAGCCCGAGGCTGGGATCAAGGTAATCGCCAAGTCGACCTACGAGTCATGGTCGGTAGGCGTCACCGAGGACTCCGTCTTTCACTATGACGAGTCCTCGGACCAGCGGATAGAAGAGATTGCGCAGCGGATCGGCCAGCCGGTCACGGTGCAGCAGTTCATCACGGGCACCGAGGTATGCGTCCCCGTCCTGACGGTCCCCGACCCGGTGGTCACGCCGCCAGTCCGCGCGACGATGGCGAAGGCGCCGAATGACGGTGACGCGGTGATGACTATCGACGACAACCTCAGCGAAGGTGGCGTATCCCACGAGCCGCTCGCCGCGGCAACTGAGGTCATAGAGCAAATGCAGCGAGACGCACTCGCTGCCTTCGACATCCTGCAGCTCGACGCATTCGGCCGCATCGACTTTCGCCTCGACCGCGACGATCGCGCATGGCTGTTTGACGTTGGGGTCTCGCCGGGCGTTAGCACGAAGAGCTCGGCCTTTAAGTCGATGTCCTCACTCGGCTTCAGCCATCCGGAGTTCTTGCGCACCGTGGTCGCCGCCACGCTAGTAAGCGAAGACCTAATCTAGTTTTCGCGCCAGAACTCGACCTCGGGCATCCTGAAACCGCGACCGAAGTTCTCCCAGAGCGGACCAAACTCGGCTCTCCCATCGGCCACCAGACATTCGTCAAACGCTCTTGGCGACATCGCCTCATCAGTCATTTCCGCCATTGTCCCGGCGAGCAACTCGTGCCGTCGGATCAGGATTGGCCTGAAGACGTAGGCGATCCTGTCAACGACCTGGGCGAGAGACGACCACTCCGCTTGTGCGGTGGTCCTATCTCCCGCTAGAAAGCGAGTTGCCGCCCTATTCGCACCGATCAGGTAAACCATGCTCGGCTCTGGGCTGGTCCGACTCGATGTCAGCTCGTCCTCCAACTGATCGAAGATCTCGATCGACTCCTCAAATGCCCCAGTTAGGGTCAGGTAGACGGCCAAGGCATTCTTCACGTAAAACGGATCGCTTGCGGCTTCGAGCGAAGCCACAATCTGCCGCTGCCGTTGAATCGCAGTCGCGGCATCCACGACCTGGTGGCGGTATTCGGCGAGCAGTTGGTTCATGCGAGGAAAGTCGAGACGCGGGAAGGTATCCGGCGCGTAGGCCGCCACGAGATCCTGGACCTCGCCGTACTTCTCGATTGCGTCCCTGTAGCGCGCGTTCGAGATCAAGCTCGCTCCGTAGTTCACCAAGCAGCGGTAGTACTCGACCGGACGTCTGATTACGCTCTGATCTTTGGTCGGCCCGTAGTACTCCACTGCCTCCCGCTTGCGAATGATCGAGATATCGGGCTGATACAGGCTCGCGGAGCTCCTATCAAGTGTGTAGAGGGCATCCTTCGCAGCGATGTCAAATGCGGTGCGGTCGCCGAGGAGCTGGCGAATCCTTCCCTCGAGTACGCGCCCGGAGTCCTTGTCGACCAGGTGGGTCAACCCATAGAGCAGGAGCTGGAGAAGGCGCATTCCAAGCTCTGGCTCAACCTCCGAATAGTCGGTCCACGCTTGCAATATCGCCCGGCCCTCCGCTCGGTCAGACTCGCTGCGAGTTGACATCAGGCACATCGCTCGCAAGTAGTCGACCTCGGCGAGCAAGGACTTTGGAAGCTCGCGCGGAAGCCCGTCGAGCTCATTGAGACAATCGCGAAAGCGGTAGCCGGCCATCTCCCTGCGAGCCGCCAGGAAGCGTTCGACCACACGCGCTGACTCTTCGGCTGAGAGGGCGTCCAGCACCCTGGGTGGAAGCTCCCGCCACGACCGACCCTCGCGCTCACTCTGAAGGGCTGCCTGCACCGCAAGGGCGAATGCTTCCCTTGGCTGTTCGGCCGCGAGGGCGTTTTCGCATCGCAGCTCGTAGTCCCCGGGTTGCAGCTGGCGAAGGCATGGGGCCAGCCTTTCGTGTATCGGAACCTTCTGCTCGGGATCGAAGTCGAGGAAGTGCTGACGGTAAAGGTCATGGACGAACCGCACCAGGCCGTCGCTCTCTTCGAGGACCCCCTCACTGCGGCAGTGCCGCAGCATCTTGAGGGTATCCGCCTCCTTGGTCTCGACGGCGCAGGTCACCTCGTCGCGCCTGAACCTCAGGCCCAGGATCGCGGCAACTTGAAGCATCGTTATCGCTTCCTTACCGATCGGACCTAGCGACCTGATGCGATCCGTGAGCAGCCGGCGAAGGAACTCCTCAGTGCTGGCGGCCTTGAGGAATACCGCGCTTTCACCCAGCGCGATTCTGTCGGCGCATCGACTCGCCAGCGCGAGATGGCCCCCTGAGAAAGAGTGGATCACATTCGCAACCTCCTGCGAGGGACGAGGATCCGCCCCCAAAGCAACTAGGACATCCTCGAAGCCCTCACGCGGAATACGGGGAAGCGGGTAATAGGAGGTTTTGCCTGCGAGTAGCGCCTCATGAGCTGCCCGATTGGCGACGAACTGGTAGGGCTCAGGGGTCTGAACGCCGAGAACACGAAGCTCCGCGAGGAAGGGAAACGAGTCCCACATTCGAGGGTCCAACACCCCGCCGAGGAAGGCAAGCGACTCGGCATCCCACCAATGGAGGTTGTCTGCGATCAACAGGATGGGCCGCTTCCTGGCGAGACTCTCGAGTTCATAGAGAATCGCCTGCTCGTCGTTGCCGAGGAAGACCGTCCTCTGGCGCCGCCGGCTGCCCCTAGCTTTCGCCAGCGCTTCGATAGTCGAAGTGATCAGGCCGGCGGTGCCGATTAGGGTCTCGCCCGCCCTCGCCATGCCCGTGATCGCCGGGCCAGCTGATTTCCACCCACTCGGGAGGCCACTCATCGCGAATCCGAAGGGATAGAAGGAGACGTCGGCCTTCAGCGAATCGCCTTCGGCAAGGATGGTGCTGCCTCCGCCGGATTCCCAGAGGGAGCCGATGTCACGCGCCAGCCAGGACTTCCCCACACCGGGTCGTCCTTCGATTACGGCAACGCCGTCACCGGGTTGAAGTGCGCCTGCAATCCGGGCTCCAGTTTCGTCGTAGCCCAGAACCTCCCAGAGGTTCGCCACCGATAATTCCTAGTTATCCCAACAGCCAGGCATCATGAGCGCGAATCCTAAGCCATGATCTACCGGTCTCGCTCGTTCAGGTTTTCTCAACCTTCGGCCAACGTGTATCTGTAGTCATCAGCCGTCTGCGGTCGAGGCGCTGAAAGGGTCGACGATGCTGACGCCGGTTCTCACGAAGTCGTCGCTGTTGCGAGTGGCGACGGTAAGGCCCGTCACCTTCGCCGTCGCGGCCAGTAGGCCATCGACGACTGGAAGGGGATCGGGCACGTTCATCCTCCCCCACTCCTCGGCAATCGCCTGATCGATCCCGACAATGCGATCGCGGTGGGCCCCGTAAACGCGGCCCAGCCAGCTGTCAAGTGCGGCGGCGGCCTCGGGGTCACGCCGGCGGATGCTCTCGATGCCGCGGCGGATCTCGCCGATCGTGAGGACGCTGAGAAAGACATCCTCGTCGGCGAGCGCCGCGAACCAGGAGGTGACGGCGGGATCGGCGCGCTCCCCCTTGCGCAGCTCGGAGATGACGTTGGTGTCGATCAGGTACGGCACGGGCCGCCGCTCAAAGCTCGACCGCACGACCACGGTCGGGCGGTCGCTCGAAGTCCCGGTCCTCGCCAACATCGGGGATCTCGAGTAAAAGCTCCTTCAAGGAGACCGGCGAGCCAGGCTCCTTCAGCGCCTCGCGGAGGATCTGGCGATGCTCCTCCTCCGCGGAGTGACCATGACGGGCAGCGCGGAGCTTCAACTCGCGGGCGAGGTCGGGCTCTATGTCACGGACGAGGAGCTGGGCCATTGAAGGATGATAGCAATGATAGAGCTGTGAAATAGCGGCGCTAACCACCCTTTGGCTTGCCGCCCGCGTTCGGCAGCGTCATGATCACACAGCCTGTACCCGAGCCGAAAGTCGCGTTTTCGCGCACCGCCCCGAAGTCATCGCAGGAGGGCGAGGTGGTGCCGGTGTAGGCCTTGATCCCGATTTCGGTGTAGTCACCCTGCGGCAGGGGAAGTGTGACGGTCTGTTCGATATCGCCATCGGAGTTGGGACCGACATATGCCTGGTAGACGTTGCCCACCGTGTCCCGGTTTCGCAACAGGTCGATCCGGAAAGCAAGTCGCTGATCGGTGGGCAGATTGGAGGCGCTGATCTTCGTGGTCAGCTTCGATCCGTCTTCGCTCAGTGTCGGTGAGATCTGCGGTCGCGGCTCGTTATTGGCGGTCGAGACAGCCAGTGCCAGGGCAAGCACGAAGCCGAGGCCCGCCAGCACGATCGAGATCGAACGCAGGACGATGTCGGCGCTCGAGCGCTTTTCACCTTCTTTCGCGGGTGCGGTGAAGGTCGAAGCCGCGACCCAGAAAACCCCCGAGGCAATCACCAGGCCGATCGAGATCGAGATCCCCAGCGGCTCATCACGCTGTACTCGCCCGATCGTCCCGGTCAGGGCCAGGGCGGCCATCGCCGCCACCAGCGGTGCGATCAGCATTCCTATCGAAGCGAGGCTTACGCCTGCGCTGGAGCCAGAAGCCTGCGGTTCCTGTTGGGGCGGCGGAGCTTGGGCGGCGGGCTGAGGAGGCATGTTTCTTTTCAGACACTCTCCGAGCTTTGGCGGAGGTTACTTTGACTAGTAATGCATCCTTATCCTTTAGCGGTGTGGTTGTCAATACAGCCCTGACCTGCGCTCAGGCAGTCAAAGTGAGGGTGACGGGCCGAGTAGGGTCTGGATCCGGGGCCTCGCCGGGCCTGACCTCGATTCCAACAGAGCAGCCATAACAGTGAGATGAGTATGACTCCGGGCGAAGAACTCAAGGCCGAACTGGACTACGCGTGGAACTGGTTCCAGTACAGCGCTTCCCAGCGTCTGACGACCTTCAACTTCTACCTCGTCATCATCGGCCTCCTTCTCGTCGCCTATGCGCAGGCCATCGAGCACGAGTGGAGGCTGTTTGGGGCTTCTATTAGCTTGGTCGGCGCGATTGTCTCGGTTGGCTTCCTAGCCATCGACGTTCGCAACGAGGTGTTCGTCAATCGGGGAATTGCTGCCCTTGAAAAGGTCGAGGACGGGATGAAGGTCGAGATCGCCAAGCGCGGCGAGGCAAGCGCAGGGCTTGAGGAGGCGCTCGGCGAAGGCTGGATCGCTGCTGGTGCGGTGGGCTGGATCAAGCGTGCGCCCACGAATTCCAAGGAAAAGAAGCGGGCCAACCTCTTCAAGTACCGGTTCTGGTTTCGGCGCATCATCGGCGTCATCGGCGTCGCTTTCGTGGCCGGCCTCATGTGGGCGGCGCTGGGTTTCCCGACCGCCGGGCAATCCGATGCGGAAACCTGTCGCACCGCGACCGTGATGGCAATGCACCGTCCAGGCTTCGATCTCAGTCTCGTGCAGAGGTCAGAAGGCGAGGGACAGCAGCGAGGGGGCGGCGATCCCGGTCGACCAAACGACCGCCTTGGCGGTGATCGCCATGTTGAGTCCGTAGGCGGGGGCGACAACAAGCGAGTTGAGGCCGGACGACATTGCGGCAAACGCCAATAGGCAGCTGAGCCAGGGCGAGCCGAGGCCTACTGATGACCCTTCTTCTTAGCGCCCTTCTTCTTCCCCTTCCCCCCACACTTCGCCGCCACCACCGGATTGGTGTCGTGCAGCTTCCCGTTCTGCCCGGTGAATTCGGAGATCGCCCGGTTG
>DATBXZ010000203.1:0-3029 GCA_036513995.1 Solirubrobacterales bacterium
CGAGGCGGGAGCCGATCAGCACCGTGGAGCCGATCAGGACCACCCCGATCAGGACCAGCAGGTAGGGCCCGACGGTGTTGTCGCCGAAGGCGTGGATCGACTGCAGCACGCCGGAGCGGACGAGGAAGGTGCCGAGCAGCGCCAGCGAAAACGAGGCGACAACGAGGCAGGCGTTCCAGACTTTCAGCATCCCCCGTTTCTCCTGGACCATGATCGAGTGCAGGAAGGCCGTGATCACCAGCCACGGCATCAGCGCCGCGTTCTCGACCGGGTCCCAGGCCCAGTAGCCGCCCCAGCCGAGCTCGGTGTAGGACCAGCGGGCGCCGAGCAGGAGGCCGAAGCCGAGGAAGGCCCAGGCGATCAGGGCGAAGCGGCGGGTGGAGCGGAGCCATTCGGCGTCGAGGCGGCGGGTGATCAGGGCGCCGATCGCGAAGGCGAAGGGAACCGTCAGGGAGACGTATCCCGAGTAGAGCATCGGCGGGTGGATCATCATGCTCGGGTGCTGCAGCAGCGGGTTGAGGCCGATGCCGTCGCTCGGCACCGGGCTCAGCGTCGCGAACGGGTCGACGTCGGGCGCGAACAGCATCAGGCCGGTGAAGAAGGCGGCGACGCCCATCATCACCGCGGTCGCCCAGGGCACGATCTCCCGCAGCTTGTTGCGGGTCGCGTAGAGGGCGGCGCTGGAGACGATCGAGAGGACCCAGGCCCAGAGCAGCAGCGAGCCTTCCTGGCTCGACCACATCGCCGCCAGCTTGTAGAAGGTCGGCGTCTCGATCGAGGAGTGCTGCTGGACGATGTTGAAGGAGAAGTCGTTGCCGGCGAAGGCGAGCTCGATGATTGCCACGCAAGCGGTGATCAGCCCGCAGAAGAGATAGACGACGCGACGCGAGAGGTCGACGCGGCGGCGATCGCCGTTGCGCCCGGCGAGGGCGATGACGGCGGCGGAGACGGCGGCGAGAAAGGCGAGCGCCAGCAGCGCGCTGCCGAGGCTAGGCATCGCTCTTGGTCGTGAACTTCGAGGGGCACTTCGTGATCAGGGTTTCCGGTTCGCCGACGAAGGTGCCGTTCTGGAGGGAACCGGTGAGGACGATCTCGCGGCCGCCGCGGAAGGGATCGGGCACGGTGCCGGTGTAGGTGACCGGCAGGCTGCGGCCGCCGCCGTCGCGGTCGACGACGCGGAAGGCGATGCCGCTGCCGTGGTCGCGGACCGATCCCCTGACCACCTTGCCGGTCATCTCGTAGCTGGTCCCGGGGGCGGCGGTGAGCAGCTGCGACGGCTCCTTCGCCTCGGTCGAAGCCGAGAACGAGGTGTAGATCAGCGCCACCGAGAGCAGCACGGCGACGCTGAGCGCGACCACGAGGCGGATCTTGCGCTTGCGCTGAGGGTCCACGAGCCCGGTGATTATCGCAATCGGCGCCCTTGGCCGGTCGCGAGCGTTTGCGAGAATCGCCAGATGGCGCCAAAAGACTCACCCGATCCCGTCCTCCTGATCACCGGCGCCAGCAGCGGCATCGGCGCCGCCACCGCCCGCGCGGCGGCCGCGAGCCGCCGGCTGGTGCTGGCGGCGCGGCGCCTGGAGGAGCTGGAAGCGCTGGTGGCGGAGCTCGGCGGCGAGGAGCGAGCGCTGGCCGTCCGCTGCGACGTCACCGAGTGGGATCAGGTCGAGGCGATGGCCGCGGCGGCGCTGGAGCGCTTCGGCCGCATCGACGCCGTCTTCGCCAACGCCGGCTTCGGCGCAACCCGCGGATTCCTCGAGGAGTCGCCCGAGCACTGGCGCTCGATGGTCCTCACCAACGTCTACGGCGCGGCGCTGACGATCCGCGCCACCCTCCCCCATCTGCTCGAGCGCGGGGACGGTCACTTCCTGATCACCAGCTCGGTCGCCGGGCGTCACGCCCTACCGGGGTCGCTCTACTCGGCCACCAAGTGGGCGGCGACGGCGATCGGCGAGTCGCTGCGCGCCGAGCTGCGCCAGATGCATGAGAACCGCGGGATCAAGGTGACGCTGATCGAGCCGGGGATGACCGACACCGACTTCTTCGACAACCGCCCCGGCGAGTGGGCGCTGCAGGACACCGACATCGCCAGGGCCGTGATGTACGCGCTGGAGCAGGGCCCCGGCGTCGACGTCAACGAGATCCTGATCCGCCCGACGAGCCAGCCGATCTAGCGAAGCAGCAGTCGCACGGCGCCGAGGTAAGCGCGCAGGGCCCAACGCACCGGCAGGGAACGTGCCGCCGGGGAGATGAAGGGGGAGTCGAGGTCGGCGCTGAGCCAGGAGGCGAACTCGGCGGCGCTGACGCTGCGGGTCGCCTGCACCTGACGGCGCTCGCGCAGCAGGCGCGGCAGCCAGCGCAGCGCTTCCCAGTCGGCGGCCAGCTTCTGCCCTCCCCAACCACCGGAGGCGGAGACGGCCAGCAGTGCTAGCTCGGTGGCCAGCAGTGCCGGCGCCAGCAGCACCAGCAGCGGCGCCGGGTAGGCGCGGACGAGGAAGGCGAGGCGGTTGCGCTCGAGCCAGCGCCACTTGTGCTCGCGGGCGCCGAACTCGTAGTCGTGGTCGACCACGGCGGCCGGCTCGATCCCCAGCATGCCGCCGCACAGGCGCAGCCGCAGCGAGAGGTCGACGTCCTCGTGGTAGAGGAAGAACCGCGGGGGGAAGCCGCCGACCTCACGCCAGGTCCGCAGCGGGATCGCCAGGCAGGCACCCGAGAGGACCGTGACCTCTCCCGCCGCCGGCGCCTCGGCGATCGGGCGGCCGTGGCCGCCGGCCCAGACGATGCCGGTGAAGTGGATCGGGTTGCCGGCGGAGTTGATCCGGCTCCCCCCCGCATCGGCGACCAGCGCCTGCCAGGCGGCCCAGCCGCGACCCTGCAGCCAGGGCCGGCGGATCGCCTCGCCGAAGCCCGGCCGCGGCGCCGCATCGGGGTTGAGGATGACCAGGAGGTCACCGCTCGCCACGGCGGCACCGGCGTTGCAGCCGGCGGCGAATCCGAGGTTGCCGCCGGTGCGAACGATCCTCGCCCGCGGG
>DATBXZ010000204.1:0-2023 GCA_036513995.1 Solirubrobacterales bacterium
GCTGGAGGACGCGGTGGAGGCAGCCGCCGCTTCGGGCTAACCTGAAGCCGTGCCGAGCCTCCCCGACGCCGCGACCTGTTACGAGCTGCTCGCGCGCATGGCCCTGATCCGCCGCTTCGAGGAGGAGGCGGGGCGCCAGTACCAGCGGGCCAAAGCGGGCGGCTTCCTCCACCTCGCGATCGGCGAGGAGGCGACGATCGTCGGCACCACCTCGGTGATGCGCGACGAGGACTTCCTGATCGGCACTTACCGCACGCACGGCCACGCGATCGCCCGCGGCACCGAGCCGAAGCGGGTGATGGCGGAGTTGTTCGGACGCGTCGACGGCACCAGCGGTGGCCGCGGTGGCTCGATGCACATCTTCGACGCCGAGCGGCGCTTCATGGGGGGCTACGGGATCGTCGGCGGCAACCTGCCGATCGCCGCCGGGCTCGCCCTCTCCTCCCAGTACAAGGGGGAAGACGCGGTCACCGTCTGCATGTTCGGCGACGGCGCCTCCAACACCGGCAACTTCGGCGAGACGATGAACCTGGCGGCGCTGTGGAAGCTGCCGGTCCTGTTCCTGGTCGAGAACAACCTCTACGGGATGGGGACCGCGGTCGAGCGCCACTCGGCCCAGACCGACCTCTCGAAGAAGGCCGAGGGTTACGGGATTCCCGGCACGCGAGTCGACGGCATGGACGTGGTCGCCGTGCGCGAGAGCGTCACCGCGGGGATCCGGGCGGCGCGCGAGGAGGACCGCCCCACCCTGGTCGAGGTCGTCACCTACCGCTACCGCGGCCACTCCGCCGCCGACCCCGAGGTCTACCGCGAGCGCGAGGAGGTCGAGGAGTGGCAGGCGAAGGACCCGATCGAGAGCTTCGCCCAACGCTGCGTCGAGGCCGGGGTGCTGGGCGAGCGCGAGGTGCAGCAGGCGCGCGAGGCGGCCGAGCAGACCGTGGTCGCGGCGGTCGAGTTCGCCGAGGCCTCGCCGGAGCCGCCGCTCGACACGATGTACGAGAACCTCTACGCGCTCGACGACCCGGGCGGCTGGTACGCGGTCGACGAGCGCAGCCCCGAGCCGCACCGGGGCGAGCGCGAGGACCGGATGCCGGACGCCGCCCGCGAGCTGGCCGAGGCGGGCGCCGCCTACGCCGAGCAGCCGGACGAGCGGCAGCGGCCGAACCCGGCACTGCAGGGCGACGCCCAGGACGGCGCCGAGTCGCGGGTCTCGGCCGAGCCCGAGGTCGGCGATGAGCCCGAGGACCTCTCGCCGCCCGAGCGGGCGCTCAACGCCGAGGAGGACCAGGCCTGATGGCGGAGCTGCGGATGCGCGAGGCCCTGCGCGACGCGATGGCGGAGGAGATGCGCCGCGACGAGGGTGTCTTCGTGATGGGCGAGGACGTCGCCGTCTTCCAGGGCGCCTTCAAGGTGACCGAGGGGCTGATCGACGAGTTCGGCGAGCGCCGGGTGCGCGACACGCCGATCTCCGAGAACACGATCGTCGGCACCGGGGTCGGGGCGGCGATGGGCGGGCTGCGGCCGGTGGTCGAGCTGATGACGGTCAACTTCTCGCTGCTGGCGCTGGACCAGATCGTCAACCACGCCGCCGCGATCCCCTACATGTTCAACGGCGCCGCCAAGGTGCCGATGGTGATCCGGATGCCGGGCGGCGGCGGCCACCAACTCGGCCCCACCCACTCCCACAGCTTCGAGGCCCTCTACCTGCAGGTGCCCGGCCTGCTGGTCGCCTGCCCCTCGACCCCGGCCGACGGCAAGGCGCTGCTGAAGGCGGCGATCCGCGACGACAACCCGGTGATCTTCATCGAGCACGAGAGCCTCTACGGGGTGCGCGGCGAGGTGCCGGAGGGCGAGGACGAGGTGCTGCGCTTCGGCGAAGCGGCGGTGCGGCGCGAGGGCGGCGACGTGACGATCGTCGGCGTGCTGAAGATGGCCCAGGTGGCCGAGCAGGCGGCTGCGGTGCTGGCCGACAAGCACGGGATCGAGGCCGAGGTGATCGATCCGCGGACGCTGCGCCCGCTCG
>DATBXZ010000205.1:0-3275 GCA_036513995.1 Solirubrobacterales bacterium
CGATCCTCGCCGGCGAGGCCGACATGGTGGTCGGCGACCGCCAGGTCGACCGGATCGAGCACTTCTCCGACGCCAAGAAACAGCTCCAGCACTGGGGCAGCTGGGTTGTACGTCGCGTGAGCAACACCGAGGTCACCGACACCACCTCCGGCTTCCGCGCCTACAACCGCGAGGCGGCCCTGCAGCTCTCGGTCGTCGACAACTTCACCTACACGCTGGAGAGCCTGATCCAGGCCGGCAAGATGCTGGTCGCGGTCGACCAGGTCACGATCGGGACCAACCCGCAGACCCGCGAGTCGCGGCTGTTCGACTCGACCGGCGCCTACGTGCGCCGCAACGGGCCGGCGATCCTGCGGATCTACGCCCGCTACGAGCCACTGCGCGCCTTCGCCACCGCCGGCGCGGTCGTCCTCCTGCTGGCCCTGCTGGCCTGGCTGCCCTTCCTGATCGACTGGATCTTCAACGGCGACAGCACCGGCCACGTGCAGTCGCTGATCCTCGGCGCCGTCCTCTTCATCGCCGCCGTGCAGCTGTTCGCGCTCGGCGTCATCGGCGACCTACTAGCCGGGCAGCGGGTGATGACCCAGCGGGTCTTCGAGCGGGTGCGCCGAGTCGAGCTGGCGCTCGGGGTCGAGCCCTCGCATTACGAGCCCGGCGCCGGGGAGAAACGGTGAGCGCGGCGGGCACGAACGGGGCGACCGCGAACGCCGGCGGCGCCGAGAGCGGTGCCGACTACGGCAAGACCGCGAGCTTCCTGGCCGTCGGGGTCGGCCTCACCGGCGTCGTCACCTACGCCTACTTCCTGATCGCCTCGCACGTCCTCTCCAAGCCCGACTACGGGCAGATTACGGTGCTCTGGTCGGCGGTCTTCATCACCATCTCGACCCTCTACCGGCCGATCGAACAGCTGCTCTCCCGCCACATCTCCGAGCGGATGGCGAAAGGGCAGCCGATCGGCCAGCCGATGCGGGTCGCCTCGACGATCCAGCTCGGCCTCTCGCTCTTCTTCACCGTCGTCGCCCTGGCCCTGCGCGGGCCGATCCAGAACAGCCTGCTGGAGGGGAACGAAACCCTTTACTGGGTCTTCTTCTCCTCGGTCCTCTTCTACGCGGCCAGCTACTTCGCCCGCGGCTTCCTCGCCGGTCAGCAGCGCTTCGGGCTGTTCGTGGCGCTGATCCTCTCCGAATCCTGCTTCCGCACGATCTTCGCGGTGCTGGTCGCGGTCAGCGTGCTCAGCGGCCAGTCGGCGGTGGCGATCGGCATCACCGCCGCCCCGGCCCTGAGCCTGCTGGTCGTCCCCTTCGCCTTCGCCCGCCGGGCCAAGCAGCAGGCAGAGGCACCGCCCCCTCTCCCGGCCGGCGAGGAAGAGCATTTCTCCTTCGCCGAGGGCGGCGGCTTCGCGGCGGCGATGTTGGTGATCATGTTCAGCGAACAGGCCTTCCTCAACGCCGGGCCGCTGATCACCCGCGGCCTGCAGGGCGCGGCGGCGGCGGGCTTCATCTTCAACGTGCTGATGCTGGCGCGGGCACCGCTGCAGCTGTTCCAGTCGGTCTCGACCAGCATCCTGCCCCACCTGACCAAACTCCACGCCAGCGAAACCGAGGAGAGCGGGCGCGAATTCGGCAAGACGGTGCGGATGGTGCTGCTGGGGATCGCCGCCTTCACGGCGCTGGTCGTGGTCGTCGTCCTGATCGCCGGCCCGCAGGCGATGCAGATCGCCTTCAGCAAGAAGTTCACCTACGACCGCCCCGGGCTGCTGCTGGTCTCGGTCGGCATGGGGCTGTACCTCTGCTCGGTTACGGTCAACCAGGCCTGCGTCGCCCAGGGTCAGGTGCGCCGCGCCGCGCTGCGCTGGATCACCTGCGCCGCGATCTTCATCGCCTGGAACTTCGTGCCGCTGGTCGCCAACGAGTTCCGCCGCGTCGAGATCGGCTTCATGCTCGCCGCCGGGGTCCTCTTCGCGCTCCTCTACTACGTCTACCGCCGCCCGCACGAGCGGGTCGAGGACGTGCCCAAGCCCGGCTCCGGCGAGGAGCTGGAGGCGCGCCTGGAGATGATCGACGGGAACACTTAGGCGTCGATGGGTGGACACGACGCCGAGCTGATCCTGATCGCCGGCTCCCTGCTGATGGCGGGGATAGTCGGGGCTCTGCTGGCCGAGCGGCTGCGGATCCCGGGGCTGCTGCTCTTCCTCGGCCTGGGCATGCTCGCCGGCTCCGAGGGGATCGGCGGCATCAGCTTCGACCAGCCCGGCCTGGCGCGGACCCTGGGCACGATCGCCCTGGTCCTGATCATCTTCGAGGGCGGGCTGACCGCCGGCTGGTCGGAGATCAGGCCGGTGCTGGGGACGGCCGCCTCGCTGGCGACCCTGGGCACGGCGCTGACCGCCGTCATCGCCGGGCTGGCGGCGAAGCTGATCTTCGGCTTCAGCACCCTGGAGGGGATGCTCGTCGGCGCCGCCGTCGCCGCCACCGACTCGGCCGCGATCTTCGCCGTGCTGCGCCGCTCGACCCTGGAGAAGCGGCTCGCCCGCTCGCTGGAGGGGGAGTCGGGGATGAACGACCCGGTGGCGCTGCTACTGGTGATCGGCTTCATCGAATGGATCCAGCAGCCGGGGTATGGCCTCGCCGACATGGCCGGCCTGCTCGCCCTCAAGCTCGCCCTCGGCATCGCCATCGGCCTCGCCCTGGGCCGGCTTGCCGTCGCCGCCCTGAACGCGGTGCGGCTGCCGACCGACGGCATCTACCCGGTGGCGACGATCGCGATCGCCGCGCTCGCCTACGGCCTGGCGGAGGTCGCCCACGGGTCCGGCCTGCTCGCCGTCTACCTGACCGCGCTGGCGCTCGGCTCCGGCAACATCCCCGCCCGGCGCACCGTCGTCTCCTTCCACGAGGGCCTCGGCTGGGTGGCGCAGATCGCCCTCTTCATCCTGCTCGGGCTGCTGGTCTTCCCCAGCGCCCTGGCCGATGTGGCGCTGAAGGGGCTGGCCCTCTCGGCGGCGCTGATCTTCGTCGCCCGGCCGGTCGCCGCCTTCGTCGCCACCGCCTTCGCCTCGCTCGACCTGCGCGAGCGCCTGATGCTGGGCTGGGCGGGCCTGCGCGGAGCGACGCCGATCTGGCTCGCCACCTTCCCGGTCGTCGCCGGGATCGGCAGTGGCCGCGAAGAGTTCGCGATCGTCTTCTTCGTCGTCGTCAGCTCGACCCTGGTCCAGGGGGCCAGCTTCGAGCCGCTGGCGCGACGGCTGGGACTGACCACCGACGAGCCGGCGCTGCCGC
>DATBXZ010000206.1:0-2029 GCA_036513995.1 Solirubrobacterales bacterium
AGCCAGCAAATTCCTCACTGCAGCCGACCCGCTGACGTGGCCCGCAGCTGAGGACGCCGCTAGCGCTGGGAAGATGGCTTGCGACCACGAGATGTATGTCAAGAACAACAGATCGACTACCGCATCCACTCAGGATGGTGACCACCACAACCGGGTCTCGGGCCAGCGCGGTCACAATCGGCGGCTGCTAGGTATGCACGGCCGGGAGGACGGGAAGCACAGCGGACTAGATCATGCCGCCTGACGCCTTGACGATGTCGCCGGTGATCCAGCGGGATTCGTCGGAGGCGAGGAAGACCGCGGCCTTGGCGAGATCCTCGGGGGTGCCGAGGCGGCCGAGCGGGGTGAGCGCCTTGAACTCGTCGGCGTACTCGCTGCCTTCATAGACGCCGAGGCTGGCGGCGCCTTCGGTGATGGTCGCGCCGGAGGAGAGGGCGTTGACGCGGATGCCGCGCGGCCCGAGCTCACGTGCGAGTTCGAGGGTGAGGGAGTTGATGGCCCCCTTGGTGGTGGAGTAGGCCGAGGAGTAGAGCGGCGGGTTGGTGGCGCCTTGGGACGTGAGGTTGATGATGCTGCCGCCCTCGTCGCCGAAGTGCCTCATGGCCTGCTGGATGGTGAGCAGGTCGCCGAGCACGTTGACCTTGAAGTGGCGCAGGAACTGCTCCGCGGTGACTTGCTCGACGGGTTCGAAGGTGAAGACGGCAGCATTGTTGACCAGGACGTCGATCGTCCCGTACTCGGCAGCCGCGGTGGCGAACAACCGCTCGACGTCCTCCTCGCTGGACACGTCGGCGTGCACCGCGATGGCGCGGCCGCCCTGGGCGGTAATGCTCGTGACGACGGTGTCGGCGCCGTTCTTGTCGCTGCCGTAGTCAACGACGACCGCGGCGCCCTGGGCGGCGAACTCCTTCGCGATGCCCGCGCCGATGCCCCTGGATGCTCCTGTGACGATAGCGACCTTGCCTTCTAGTGCGCGTGCCATGATGTGACTCCTTCTGCTTGGGTCTTGCCGTGGCGGTCAATGGTGACGGCCGGGTTCAGCGGACCTTCTCGCCGAGCAGCTGCTCGGAGCGGTCCCAGAGCCGGGCGGCCAGGTTGGCGTCGAGGGCCTGCGGGTTGTTGCGTTTCGCCGGCTTGCGCTTCTCGTAGTAGGTGCCGGAGACCCAGTCGCTGCCCGGCACGGACTCGGCCAGCCAGATCATCTGCCCGGCGCCCTTCTCCGGCGTGGTCATGAAGGCGCGGGCGAGGTGGCTGTTGTAAATGCGCTTCATGAAGCTGTCGGACTCGGTCGCGAAGCTCGTGGCGACGGCGCCGGGGTGGAAGGCGGCGGCGGAGATGCCGCGGGCGTTGTAGCGGCGGTGCAGCTCCTTGGTGAACAGGATGTTCTCGAGCTTGGCGGTGCCGTAGGCGAGCTGGGGCGTGAAGTCGCGGTCGTGGTCGAGGTCGTCGATGGCGAGCTTGCCGAACAGGCGGGCGCCCGAGCTGGAGGTCTGTATGACGGCGGCGCGGCTGCTGATCAGCTTGTCCAGCAGCAGGCCGGTAAGCAGGAACGGGGCGAGGTGGTTGACCTGGAAGGTTTTCTCGTGGCCGTCGATGGTCTTGGCCCGGTCGCCGAAGATGGCGCCGGCGTTGTTGGCGAGCACGTCAATGCGCGGGTAGGCGCGGTCGAGGTCGGCGGCGAGCTTACGGACGTCGTCGAGCCTGGTGAAGTCGGCGAGGAGGTAGTCGGCGCCGATCTCCCGGGCGATCGCCTGGGTTTTGCGCGGCGAGCGGCCGACCACGACGACCTGGCTGCCGTCCTCGTGAAGCCGGCGGGCCGCGGCGGCCCCGATCCCGTCGCTGGCCCCGGTGATGACGATTGTCTTAGGCATGGCCTCGTCCTTTCTGCGGAAGGTGTCCGTGAGGTCGGGATCCTTTCGTGCCGGCATCCGAACGACGGCATCAGTATATGCCTAGTATGTCAGTTACTGTCAAACAAGACCGCTTCTGATATAATCGGCGCATCATGAACAACAAGCACCCGCCCCTG
>DATBXZ010000207.1:0-7930 GCA_036513995.1 Solirubrobacterales bacterium
GCGGCGAAGACGTCGAAGCCGCCGTTCCAGTTGCCGACGCCGATCCGCTGCTCGAGGCCGTCGTGCAGCGTGTGCCACCAGGTGCCGCGGACCTGGGAGATGCCGGTGCCGGGCGGTGCCTCCCAGCGCCAGCGGGCAAAACGGGTACCGGAGACTGTGCCCTGACCGTCGCGGGTGAGGCTCTTCATGTGGGCGCCGTCGAAGGGATCGGCGCCGGCGGGCGGCACGCACCAGGCGTCCTGGCGGAACTTGGCGCCACCCGTCGTGTCGGCCCAGCTGGCGTCGGCGCCGACGTACCAGCCGCACTGGGCGACTTCGTACTTGCCGGCGCGCGCCTCGGCGACGATCGCCAGCAGGAGCACCACCGCCAGCCCGATTCCCATCGCCACTATCCGCGCCAGTCCACCTCGCGTGCCCGACATCCGCCCTCCGTTCGCTCGCTTGCCCATGGGGACGCCAAGGTCTGGGCCGAGCGAATCTCTCCCCCTGCAGACGGATGAGCGCCCCCGCGACACGCCTTTGCGAGAATGGCGACGATGGCGCTTCCGACCCAGGACCAGATCACCGAGCAGCTGCGTGCGGTCATCGACCCCGAGCTGCGCAAGAACATCGTCGAGCTCGGCATGGTCCGCTCAATCGACATCCAGGAGAGCGGCCGGGTCGAGGTGGTCGTCTCCCTCACCACCGCCGGCTGCCCGATCCGCTCCCACTTCGAACAGGCGGTCGCCGCCACTGTCTCGGCGCTGGACGGGGTGACCGGCGTCGGCGTCGGCTTCGACGTCCTCTCCGACCAGGAGAAAGGCGACCTGCAGAAGACGCTAGGGCGCGGCAAGCTGCCGCAGGGCGCCCTGGCCAAGGTCAAGAACGTGATCTGCGTCTCCTCCGGCAAGGGCGGCGTCGGCAAGTCGACGATGACCGCCAACCTGGCCGCGGCGCTGACCGCCGAAGGGCACCCGTCGGGAGCCCTCGACTGCGACGTCTACGGCTACTCGATCCCGCGCATGCTCGGCGTCAACGCCAAGCCGGACGTCAACGGCGAGCGCAAGATCCTGCCGCTGGACTCGCCCAGCGGCGTCAAGGTGATGTCGATCGGCTTCTTCGTCGAGGAGAACGCGGCGGTCGTCTGGCGCGGGCCGATGCTGCACAAGGCGATCCAGCAATTCCTCGAGGACGTCGCCTGGGACGAGCTCGAGTACCTGCTGCTCGACCTACCGCCGGGGACCGGCGACGTCTCGATGACGCTCGCCCAGCTGCTGCCCCAGGCCAAGTTCGTGGTCGTCACCACGCCGCAGCCGGCGGCCCAGTCGGTGGCCCGCCGCGGCGCCCAGATGGCGACCAAATTCGACCTCGAGATCCTCGGCGTGATCGAGAACATGTCCGGCTTCACCACCCCCGACGGCGAGCGCTTCACGATCTTCGGCGAGGGCGGCGGCCAGGAACTGGCCGACGAGCTCGACGTGCCGCTGCTGGGCAAGGTGCCGCTCTCGGAGCCGCTGCGCGAGCACGCCGACAACGGCACGCCGCTGGTCACCGCCGAGCCCGACTCCCCCGCCGCGCAGGCGATCCGCCAGGCTGCCCGCGGCATCGTCGCGATGACGCCGCAGGAGCTGCCGGTGCTGCAGGCGGTCCCCAACGCCGCCGCAGCGCCAGCGGTCAGCGGCACCCCGCTGCCCGTCGTCCAGTAGCTAGGCGGCCTTGCTCTTGTAGTAGTTCGCGTTGATCTCCGCGTATTTGGCCCACTCGGCCGGGAGCTGATCCTCGGCAAAGCAGGCGTCGACCGGGCAGGCCTCGACGCAGGCATCGCAGTCGATGCACTCGTCCGGGTCGATGTAGAGCATCTCGACCGAGTCGTAGTCAGGCTCGTCCGGCGTCGGGTGGATGCAGTCGACGGGACAGACCTCGACACACGAGTTGTCCTTCTGGCCTATGCATGGCTCGGCGATGACGTAGGTCATTCGGGGAGGTTCTCCTAAGTCGTTTTCGGTGCTCGACAGAGGCCTGGGGCCCCCGCCGAAAGCGAGCGACCATTCTACGGATATGCGGCGGCGAGCGACGTCATTAGGGTTGGATGCTGCAATGGGACGGGCAAGGACAGAGGGGTGGCTGCCGTGTTGCTGCTGACCGGGGCGACCGGGAGCATCGGCTCGCGGCTGCTGCCGCTGCTGCTGGAGAGCGGCGAGGACGTGCGTTGCCTGGTGCGGGAGCCACGGCGGCTGGGGGCGCGGCGGGTCGACGTGCAGATCGCCCTTGGCGACCTCGGCGAGATGTCCGATCCCTACCTGGTGCGGCAGGCGCTGCGGGGGGTCGACACGGTGATCCACCTGGCGGCGACGATCCGCGACCAGCCGCCGCGGCGGATCGAGGAGCTGAACGGGCTGGCGACGGTGCGGCTGCTGCGGGCGGCCGAGCGCAGCGGCGTCGAGCGCTTCCACTTCTTCAGCGCCCTCGACGCCTACGCGGCTCAGCGCACCAGGTTCTTCCGCGCCAAGTGGCTGGCGGAGCAGGCGGTTGCCTCTTCGCCGCTGCGGGCCACGGTCTTCGCGCCCTCGATCGTCTACGACCACAGCGATCCCTGGATCACGCTGCTGCGGCGCTTCTCCTTCCTACCGGTGCTGCCGGTCTCCGGCGACGGGCGGGCGCGGTTTCAGCCGATCTGGGCCGAGGACGTCGCCCGCTGCGTGGTCGCGGCGCTGGCCGGCGAGGCGGCGGCGCGTTACGAGCTGGCCGGCCCGGAGACGCTCAGCTACGACCAGATGTCCGACCTGGTCAGCCGCGTCGCCGGCCGGCCGCGGCCGCTGGTCCACGTGCCGTTGCCACTGATCCGCTCCAGCCTGATCGCCCTGCGCTCCGTTCTCGGCGAGTCCGTGTTTGCAACCTGGGAGGAGGCCGAGCTGATGGAGGTCTCCATGGTCAGCGAGCGCGGCATCGCCGATGTGCAGGCGCTCGGAGTCGAGCCGCGAAGGATGA
Organism: Solirubrobacterales bacterium; assembly: GCA_036513995.1. GTDB lineage: Bacteria > Actinomycetota > Thermoleophilia > Solirubrobacterales > 70-9 > VAYN01. The sequence goes on from DATBXZ010000207.1 coordinate 2,968, forward strand.
GCGATGTCTTGGAAGGGCCTGAGTAGAGCTGTCGTGCTGGGCGTCGTCGGCGCCGTGCTGTTCGCCGGCCAGGCGGTGGCGATGAGCCTGGTGCCGCCGAAGCCCGACGTCCTCCTCGGCGTCAGCGACCGCGGCACGACCACCGACTTCGACGAATTCGCGACGCTAACCGGCAAGCACCCGGCGCTGCTGCAGACCTTCCACCCCTGGGGCAACAGCCTCAACGAGGCCTACGAACGCTGGCGCGAAACTGGGACGCGACCGATCCTGGCGATCTCGACCGCCGACGACCAGACGCTGGCGGAGATCATCACCCCCGAGCAGATCGCTCTCGGCGCGGGCGACGATTACCTGCTCCAGCTCAACGATTTCTTCGCGACCCACGGGTTGCCCGCCTACATCCGTCCGCTCGGGGAGCCGAACCGCTGCCTCAACGTCTGGTCGGCGGTCAACTGCGACGGCAGCCAGAAAGGCGGCGAACACTCGACCGGCTGGTACAAGCAGGCCTTTCGCCGCATCGCCACGATCGTGCGCGGCGGGCAGACGCTGGAAGGGATCAACGCGACCCTGGCCGAAATCGGGCTGCCGCCGCTCAACCGCACCAAGGGGCCGAACCCGGAAAGCCTGCCGGCGGCACCGGTGAGCATGATCTGGAGCCCGCTGCCAGGCGGCTCGCCGCGGGTGAAGGGGAACTTCCCCGGCAACTACTGGCCCGGCAGCCGCTGGGTCGACTGGGTCGGCACCGACTTCTACTCCCAGTACCCCGTCTGGAAAGACCTCGGCCGCTTTTACACGGGGAAGCAGTGGAAGAGCAAGCCGGTGGCGATCACCGAGTGGGCGGTCTCGGCGATCGACGAACCGCGCTTCGTCAAGCAGCTGGTCTCCTGGGTGGTGAAGCGGCCGCGGGTGCGAATGCTGACCTACTACGACGGCGTCGGCCCCGGCAACCAGTACGACCTCGGCCTCTACCCGCGCACGACCAACACCCTGCGCCTGAAGATCCGCCGCGCCAACTTCCTCTCGACCGCCGAATACAACGCCGGCCTGCTGCCGCCGCTGCCGCCGAAGCCGAAGAAGGCGCCGCCGAAGCCGGTTCCGACGCCAGTCCCGGTGCCGACGCCCACGCCGGAACCGGTGCCGACGCCCACCCCGGAACCGGTGCCGGCCTCCGCGAAGCAGCCCTAAAAAAAGAGGCCCGGGTCTCCCCGGGCCTCTTGAAAGCCACACGCCAGGACGGCGTGGTTACATCATGCCGCCCATGTCCGGCATACCGCCGGGCATGCCGCCGCCGGCGCCGCCTTCCTCCGGCGGCTCGGCGATGATCGCCTCGGTGACGAGGATGTTCTTGGCGATCGAGGCCGCGTTCTGCAGGGCAGAACGGGTGACCATCGTCGGGTCGATGACGCCGGCCTTGATCAGGTCGCCGTACTCGCCGTTGGCCGCGTTCAGGCCTTCGCCCGGCTTCAGGTCACGGACGGCGTTGACGACGACCGAGCCCTCCAGGCCGGAGTTCTCGGCGATCTGACGGACCGGCTCCTCGAGCGAGCGGTGGATGATCCGGGCGCCGGTGCGCTCGTCCGGGTCGTCGACCAGCTTGTCCGGGTCCAGACCCGACTGGGCGTTCAGCAGAGCAACGCCACCACCCGGGACGACGCCCTCCTCGAGGGCGGCACGGGTCGCCTGCAGCGCGTCCTCGACGCGGTGCTTTTTCTCCTTCATCTCGGTCTCGGTGGCAGCGCCGACCTTGACCACGGCGACACCTCCGGCGAGCTTGGCGAGGCGCTCCTGGAGCTTCTCGCGATCGAAGTCGGAGTCGGTGTTCTCGATCTCCTGTTTGATCTGCTTGATCCGGCCTTTGATGTCGTCGGCGCCACCGGCACCGTCGATCACCGTGGTCGTGTCCTTGGAGACGACGACCCGGCGAGCCTTGCCGAGCTGGGTGAGCTGGGTGTTCTCGAGTTTGAGGCCCATCTCCTCGGTGATCACCTCGCCGCCGGTGAGGACGGCGATGTCCTCGAGCATCCGCTTGCGGCGGTCGCCGAAGCCGGGGGCTTTGACGGCGACACCGGTGAAGGTGCCCCGCAGCTTGTTCACGACCAGGGTCGCGAGGCACTCGCCCTCGACGTCCTCGGCCACGATCAGCAGCGGCTTGCCGCCCTGCATGACCTGCTCCAGCACCGGCAGGATGTCCCGCACGGAGCCAATTTTCTGGTTGGCGATGAGGATGTAGGGGTCCTCGAGCACAGCCTCCATGCGGTCCTGGTCGGTGACCATGTAGGGCGAGATGTAGCCCTTGTCGAACTGCATGCCCTCGGTGAACTCCAGCTCCATGCCGAAGGTCTGGCCCTCCTCGACGTTGACGACGCCGTCTTTGCCGACCTTCTCGATCGCGTCGGCGATGACGTTGCCGATCTCGTCGTCGGCAGCCGAGATGGCGGCCACGCGGGCGATCTGGTCCTTGCCGGAGATTTCGACCGACTGCGACTCGATGTTCTTGACGATCTCGTCGACCGCCCGCTCGATGCCGCGGCGCAGGGCCAGCGGGTTGGCGCCGGCGGCCACGTTCTTCAGCCCCTGGCGGACGATGATCTGGGCCAGCAGGGTCGCCGTCGTGGTGCCGTCTCCGGCCACGTCGTTGGTCGCCGTGGCGACCTCGCGGACGAGCTGGGCGCCCTGATTCTCGAAGACGTCCTCGACCTCGACCTCGCGGGCGATGGTGACTCCGTCATTGGTGATCGTCGGCGCGCCGAACTTTTTGTCGAGCACGACGTAACGGCCTTTGGGGCCGAGGGTGACCTTGACTGCGTTGGCGACGGCGTCGACGCCGGCCTGCAGCGCCCCCCTCGCCTCCTCTGCGTACTTCAGCTCCTTATGAGCCATGTTTATTCAGTCCTCCTTGGTTCTTCTAAGTCCGATGGACGCGGGCTAGCTGAGCTTCGCCAGCACGTCCGACTCGCGTAGGACGAGCAGGTCGTCCCCCTCGACGGTCACCTCGGTGCCTCCGTATTTGGAGTAGAGGACCTCGTCGCCCTCCGAGATGTCGAGCGGGCGGCGGCTGCCGTCCTCGTTGATGGCGCCATCGCCGACGGCGACGACCTTGCCCTTCTGCGGCTTCTCCTTGGCGGTGTCGGGGAGGACGATGCCGCTAGCGGTCGTCGCCTCCTCCTCGATCGCCTTGACGATCAGCCGGTCCCCGAGGGGCTTCAGCTTCATCCGTGTACCTCCGTTATCGGTGCGTGTTTTGCTGTCAAAGGCAGGAAATCCCGCTCTGAAGCCGATTCGGCCTCCCGCGAGTCTTGGCACTCTGACGGTGCGAGTGCCAACAGAGGGAAAGATAGCGAGGTCGAGCCCTCGGCGGGCGCCTTAGTCGCTGGCCAGCAACCTGCAGCCCAGGAGCTGGGCGATTCCCTCGCCGCCGCGCGCCATCACCCAGTCGTGGTTCCACTCGAAGGCGGGGCGCAGCAGCGGCGCGAAGAGGTTCATCCACGGCTTCGTCGTCTTCACGTTCCACTCGTAGAGGACGGCGGTGACCCCCTCCTGCTCGTAGAGGCGCCAGCGGCCGACCCCCTCCAGCTCGCCGACGGCGTGCCCTTCCAGCAGGTGCGGGTGCTCAACCCGGGTCGTCGTCACCTCGAACTCGACCTGGTAGGGCAGCAGGCTCTTCCAGACCATCCGCGCCACGGTGCCGATGTCGTCGCCATCGCTGCCCGGCCGCAGCTCCTCGGCCTCCTCGACCCCGCGCCACCACTCCGGCCAGCGGGCCTGGTCGTGGATCGCCTCCCAGACCGGCTGGCGCGGGGACTCGAGCAACCAGGTGGTGAGGAAGGCGTACTCGGCCATCAGTTGTGGTGTGGCGTCTCCCCGTTGCCGATGTGGGGCCTGGGCGACTCGGTGATCTGCGAGAAGCGGATCACGGTGACGGCGTCCTCTTCCAGGATCGGCCGGCTGTAGATCTGCTCGAGGAACTTGCGCTCGTCCTCGAGCCGGCGGAACTCGGGGTTGTCGTGCTCGATGTCGCGGCGCGAGAGGTCCTTGAGCTTCTTCACCTCGACGTCGTCGATCACCGCCGAGAAGATCTTCTCGCGCGGGCTGTGGCGGAAGCCGACCGTGATCCAGACCACCTGGCCGCGCTCGTACTTGCCGCTCTTGTCGCCGAGCCGGATCGTGGCCGTCTTGCGGCCCCGCTTCAGCTGGTCGACGAAGACCGACGAGTAGAAGTTGAGTACGTAGGTGCCGCCTCTCATTCGCGCCGCGAGCGTATCTGACGCGTGATTCGGACACGGCTGCCGTGTCTAGACGGATATCCGGCCACCAGGACTGAAGCTCCCCCTGCTGACGGCCGATGGAGCTATCCGTGGCACCGGCACGCACCCATTTGCGCCTTTTCGTCGCAGCGCTGCTCTGCGGCTGCGGCCTGCTGCTGGCACCCCTCGCCGGCCAGGCGGCGGCGATGACCTGCGGCGGCAAGCACGTGACGATCATGGGCACCCCCGGCAACGACACGATCGTCGGCAAAAGCGCCAGCGACGTGATCTATGGCGGCGGTGGCGACGACGTCATCAGCGGTGGCCCCAACGGCAACGACACGATCTGCGGCGGTCCCGGCAACGACACGATTCACGGCGGTCACGGCTTCGACGCCATCTACGGAGAAGGCGGCAACGACCACCTCTTCGGCGAAACCGGCTCCGACATGATCGAGGGCGGCGATGGCGACGACACCCTCTCCGGCTTCAAGGGCGCCGACCACCTCCACGGAGACGGTGGCGATGACACGCTGATGGGCGCCAAGGGCCCCGACACCCTCGATGGCGGTGCCGGCGACGACTACGCGGACGGCCAGCAGGGCAGCGACGAGATCGAAGGCGGTGGTGGCGACGACAAGCTGCTCGGCGACAAGGGCAACGACACGATCGAGGGCGGTGCCGGCGACGACACGATCGAAGGCGGTGCCGGCGACGAC
>DATBXZ010000208.1:0-2158 GCA_036513995.1 Solirubrobacterales bacterium
CGAGGATGACTGGGACCAGGGCGTAGCGCTCGCGCGGGGACTCGGCGATCACGTGCCCGGTTTCCCCGACCAGGAAGCTGACCCCCGTCTCCCAGAGGCGTTCGCCGAGCGGGCTGTTTTCGATCCAGCCGATGTGGGTCGGGTTGGTCTGGGCGTTGGCCAGTGGCAGCAGCGCCAACCCGGCGGCACCGACGCCGGCGAGAGCCGGCAGGACGAGCCGGAGCCGCGTCCGCATCGCCACCAGCAGCCAGAGCGCCTCGATCGCGACCGCGAAGACGGCGAAGTAGTGGCTGCAGAGCGCCAGCGCCGAGGCCAGCGCCCACCAGGCGAGGTCGCGGCCGCGGCCGCCGTCCAGCGCCCGCGCGAAGAAGAGCAGCGAGAGGGAGCAGAAGAAGACCAGCAGCGCGTAGGAGCGGGCCTCCTGCGAGTACCAGATCAGCATCGGGTTGAGGGCGACGAGGGCGGCGAGCACGAGCCCCGCGCGACGCGTCGCCAGTTGGCGGCCGATCAGGTAGCCGACCGGCACCGTGGCGGCCCCGAACAGGGCCGAGAGCGAGCGCAACCCGAACTCTTCGGTCCCGAACGCCTTCGCCCAGCCCCAGGCGAGCACGTAGTAGAGGGGTGGGTTGGACTCGCTGGTCTTGACCCGGTGCAGCATGTCTTCGAAGCTGCCGGGGATCACCCGCATCGCCGTGATCACCTCGTCGTGGTGGTAGCTCTGCAGGCCGAGGCTGGCGAAGCGCACGGCGACGCCGAGCGCGGTCAGGCCGGCGAGGGCCCAGAGCACCCCGGAACGCCGGCTCACGGGGCGCAGTCGCTCCGCGGCATCGAGCGCTGAGGGCCGAAGGACGGGGGCGCCGCTGCTGCTGCCGCGCCCCAGCGGCGGTCGGGACGGCGCCCGAGCTGGAAGGAGAGGGTGGCGCCGCGGGCGAGGGCGCAGTAGGTGGTCCAGGGCTTGGCGTAGGCATGCCCGTCGAGGCGCAGGGACTGGACGTAGGGAGCGGCCGCCGGGCTGAGCGAGCGAACCTGGCGGTTCCGGCCGCTGCCGGCGCTGGTCAGCTCGCGCGCGGTGGCGAGGATCAGCGCCCGGCGGCGGTGCGGCAGACGGATTTCCGCCCGCCCGAAGAGCGGGCTGCCGAGCGCCAGCACCCCCACTCCCGGCACCTCCGGGTACAGGCCCAGCGCTCCGAAGACGTACCAGGACGAGAGCGTGCCGAGGTCGTCGTTGCCGGGATAGCCGTCCGGCGAGGTGTCGTAGAGGCCGAGCAGGGCGCGGCGGACCGCGGCCTGGGTGCGATAGGGCCGGTGCATCCAGTCGTACAGCCAGGGCGTCTGCAGGGTCGGCTCGTTGCCGAGCAGGGCGTGGTCGGTGTGGGTTCCCCCCGGGCCGCCGTTGAGCTCGCGCAGGAAATGGTCGAGCCGGGCCGCCGCCCGGCGCGGGCCGCCCATCCGCGCGATCAAGCCGCTCGGGTCCTGCGGCACCATCCAGGTGTACTGGGCGGAGTCGCCCTCGACGAAGCCGCCGCCGCCGAGGTTGTCGTAGGGGGTCTGGAAGCTGCCGTCGGCGAAGCGCGGCTCGACCATGCCGCTGGCTGGGTTGTAGAGGCGGCGCCAGTTGGCCGAACGGCGCATGAAGGCGTCATAGGTGGCGCGATCGTGGAGGGAGCGGGCGGCGAGCTGGGCGATCGCGAAGTCGTCGACCGCGTACTCGAGCGTCGTCGCCGCCGAGCCCCAGACCGCGTCCGGGTCGCCGTAGATCGAGTTGGCGTTGCGGACGTTGGTGTCGAGGTCATAGGGGACGTAGCCGAGCGCCATGTAGCTCGACAGGCCCTGGCGCTCGAGGTATTCGCCGTTGGCGCTGCGGCAGGACTGGGTCGCGCCCCTGACCATCGCCTCCAGGGCCGCCCGGCGGTCGAAGGCGCCGGCGCCGAAGGCGGCCGCCGAGGCGAGGATCGGATCGGCCGAGTCGCCGACCATGGTCATGCTCTGGCCGTTGGCATAGGGCCAGCGCGGCAGGCAGCCGCTCTGCTGGGCGTCGGCGAGCAGCGAGCGGACCATGTCGCTTGCCCGATCCGGCGTCAGCAAGGAGAGCAGCTGGATCTCGGTCCGGTAGACGTCCCAGCCGGAGAAGTCGGCGTACTGGGTGCGGCCGTGGACG
>DATBXZ010000209.1:0-2790 GCA_036513995.1 Solirubrobacterales bacterium
CGCTCCTCGCGGTGGCTGACCGCCTCGTGCTCGGCGGTCCGCGCTTCCTCCAGCTGGCGCAGCTCCTCGGCCCGCTGGGCGGCGATCGTCGAGGTGGTCTCCTTGCGCTCGGCGTCGCGCTCCGGCGCCGAGCCCGCCCAATCGCGCAGGCGGCGGATGTCACGCCCGTGCGTGAACGAGAGCAGCGCCAGGACGCCGAGCCCGAGGAAAGCGGCAAGGCCGGCGAACGCGCCTATTTGTTCGATAACCCGGACCAAAGTGGCTGCGAGAGGTTATTCGCCAGAGACGACTGCCGCCGCGTCGCCACCCGGCGAGGCGATCAGCTCGACCACCCGCTCGGCCAGATTGGCCTCGTCGCCGGCCATCACCAGGTGTTCCAGCGAGCTCAGCGTCGACTCCACCCAGGCGGAGTCGATCGGCACCGCGCGGACCGCGCGGTTGATCCTCCGCGCCGCCGTCGGCTGCAGCTGCTCGGCCGACCCGAAGAGCTCCTCGTGCAGCTTCTCGCCGGCGCGCGGCTGGGTGAACTCGACGGCGATGTCCTCTTCGGGCTCGTAGCCGGCGAGGCGGATCATGTTGTGGGCGAGATCGAGGATCTTGACCGGCTCGCCCATGTCGAGGACGAAGACCTCGCCCTTGCCGGCGCCGATGTCGCCGGCGCGGATCACCATCTGCACCGCCTCCGGGATCGTCATGAAGTAGCGGGTCATCTCCGGGTGGGTGACGGTGACCGGGCCGCCGCGCTCGATCTGGTTGCGGAAGATCGGGACGACGCTGCCGGAGGAGGCGAGGACGTTGCCGAAACGGACCGAGGCGAAGCGGGTGCCGGGGTGCTTGTTGCCGGCGTCCTCGACGATCCACTCGGCCATCGCCTTGGAGGCGCCCATCACCGTCTTCGGGTTGACTGCCTTGTCGGTCGAGATCAGGACGAAGCGCTCGACCTTGGAGGCGGCCGCGGTCTCGGCGGTGATCCTGGTCGCGATCGCGTTGTTGCGGACGGCCTCGAGCGGGTTGGCCTCCATCAGCGGCACGTGCTTGTAGGCGGCGGCGTGGAAGACGACGCTCGGCTTGAAGCGCTGCATCACCTCCAGCATCCGGTGCGGCTCCTTGCAGTCCGCCAGCACCGACTCGACGTTGGTGAAGTGGCGCAGCTCGACCATCTCGCGGTCGATCTCGAAGAGGTTGTCCTCGGCATGGTCGAGGAGGACCAGCAGCCGCGGCTTGACCTGGGCGATCTGGCGGCAGAGCTCGGAGCCGATCGAGCCGCCGGCGCCGGTGACGAGGACGATGCGGTCGCGCAGGTAGGCGCCTACCCGGTCCAGCTCGCGCACGATCGGGTCGCGGCCGAGCACGTCCTCGACCCGCACCTCGCGCAGCTGTTTGTTGAGCTGGACGCCGCCGCGCAAGAGCTCGAACACGGTCGGCAGGGTGCGGACGCGGATCTCACGCTCGCGGCAGGCGGAGACGACCTGGCCGCGCAGCTGCCCCGGCGCCGAGGGGATCGCGATCACGACCTCGTCGGGCTCGGTCTCGTCGAGGATCTTGACGATCTCCCGGGTCGAGCCCAGCACCTTCAGCCCCAGCATCCGCATCCCGCGCTTGCGCGGGTCGTCGTCGAGGAAGCCGATCGCGGTGGCGCCGAGGTTGGGGTTGAGCTGCAGCTCGCGGACGACCATCTGGCCGCCGGAGCCGGCGCCGACCACCAGCACCTCGTGCTTGGGCAGGCGGGAGCCGCGCGAGGGGCGCTCGACGATCAGCCGCACCGCCAGGCGGGCACCGGCGATCAGCATCATCGTCAGCACGAAGTCGGTCACCTCGACCGCCCGCGGCAGCGTGTGGGCAAAGGGCTTGACGACGGCGAAGAGGACAACCAGGATCGCGCTGGCGATGGCGACGGCGCGGAAGATCAGGAGGAAGTCGCGGCCGCTGATGTAGCGCCACCACTTCTGGTAGAGCCCGCAGGCGTAGAAGACGATCAGCTTGCCGACGACGACGAAGCCGACCGACTGCGCGAAGAGCACCTGGTAGCGCTCCGGCCAGCCGTGCGGTTCGTCGAGGAAGCGCAGCTGGAAGGCGAGGAAGTAGGCGAACGCGACGAGGCCGGCGTCGGCCGCCATCTGCGCCATCCGGTTGCGATAGACGGGGTGGTTGAACCGGCTCATGCGTTGGGGCGAGTTTAGTGGGCTGACGCTCTAGGATCCCCCGTTCTCTCCATGTTGCATCCATTTCTCTACGCGGACCTGACGGGGCCAGTCGTCGACTTCTGCGTCAACGTCATCAACGACACCGGGCTCGCCGGAGTCTTCCTGCTGATGGCCGCGGGCAGTGCCTGCATCCCGATTCCCAGCGAGGCGGTGATGCTGTTCGCCGGCTTCAACGTCTCCAGCGGCGACCAGACGCTGATCGGAGTCTGCCTGGCGGGGCTGGCGGGGAACATGATCGGCTCCTGGGCCACCTACGCGATCGGCTACTACGGACGGCTCGACCTGCTCGAGAAGAACCGCCTGATCCACCTCAGCCCCGCACGGCTGGCCTGGGTCGATCGCTGGTTCAAACGCCACGGCGACGCCACGGTCTTCTTCTGCCGGCTGGTGCCCTTGGTGCGGGCCTTCATCTCGCTGCCGGCCGGCCTCGCCAAAATGCCGTTCTGGCGTTTCACCTGGCTGACCGCGCTGGGCTCGATCCCCTGGGTGGTCGGCTTCGGGCTGCTCGGCCGCGCGGTCGGCGACAACTGGGAAAAGTGGCGCGAGCACCTCTCGATCCTCGACTACATCGTCGTCGCGGCGATCG
>DATBXZ010000210.1:0-4857 GCA_036513995.1 Solirubrobacterales bacterium
CATCGCGCAGGAGCGTCAGTTCGAGCGAGTCCCCCGGCTTGTCGGCGTTGATGATTTCGACCAGTTCGTCCATTCCCGACACCTTCTTGCCGTCTACCTCGGTGATGATGTCGCCGCCGAGGCTGACTTCGGTGCCGTCGATCGTCGCCGAGGTGTTGCCGCCTTCGACGCCGGCCTTGTCGGCGGGCCCGCCCTTGACCACGGACTGGACGATCACCCCCTGCTTGACCGGGAGGTTGATCGCGCGCGCCAGTTCCGGCGTGATCGTGCCGCCGCTGATGCCGATGAAGGCGTGTTCGACTTCGCCGTTGGTCTCGAGCTGGTGGATCTCGGCCCGGGCGGTGTCGATCGGGATCGCGAAGCCGATGCCGACGTTGCCGTTGCCGCCACCGCCGGTCTCGATCTGGGAGTTGATCCCGATCACCTCGCCTTCGGCGTTGATCAGCGGGCCGCCGGAGTTGCCGGGGTTGATCGCCGCATCGGTCTGGATCACGTTGGAGATCGAGAACCCGTTGGGGGCCTGGATCTGGCGCTGCAGCGCCGAGACGATGCCACTGGTGACGGTGCGGTCGAGGCCGAACGGGTTGCCGATCGCCACCACCGGGTCGCCGACTTCCATCGCGGAGGAGTGCCCCAAGGTCAGCGGATGCAGCTGGTCGGCCGGCGCTTCCACCTTCAGCAGTGCCAGGTCGGTTGCCGGGTCGGTGCCGACGACCTTCGCCTGGTAGGTCTTGTTGGAGGCGCCGAGCTTGACCGAGATCCGGTTCGCGCCTTCGATCACGTGGTTGTTGGTGAGCACGTGGCCTTCGCCGTCGATGACGAAGCCGGAGCCGGTGGCGGTGCCGCCGGCTTCGGCTTCGGGTTCGCCGAAGGGCGAGAGCGACTGCGATTCCTGGGCGGGGATCTCCGATTCGATGAAGGCGACGCCGTCGCCGTCGCTCTTGTAGATCTGGTTGACGACGTTGGTGTCCCCCGCGCTCGACTTGCTGGCGATCGGCGCCGCCAGCGGCGCCGCCACGGGCGTCGTCGAGCTGCCTTCGGACTGGATCCAGCCCGCCGCGATGGCGATCGCGCCGAAGACGGCGACGACGGCGCCGCCGAGGAGGGCGGAGAAGAACGGGCTGCGGAGTACTCGCCGTGACTTGTTCATGGCGAGGATGATCGGCGCCGGCGTTGACCGCTTTCTAAACGCCCTCGAAAGGTTTCCTAAATTCGCCGGCCCGGGTGGGCACGAATGCGGCTAGAAGAGATGCTCGCGGGTGCCTTCGTCGGCACCGGTCAGCTCGCGCGTCTTCGCCTCCGGATCGGCGGCGGCCATCAGGGCGCCGCCGATCAGGACCGCGTCGACGCCGACCCGCTCCAGCTCCTGCAGCTCGGCGCGACCGGAGATGCCACTCTCGGCGACGACTGTCTTGCCGGCCGGCACGTCCGGCATCAACTCGAAGGTCGTCGCCAAATCGACGTTCCCCTGGTCGAGGTTGCGATTGTTGATCCCGATCACCTCGGCGTCAGCCTCCAGCGCCCGCTCCAGCTCCCCCTCGTCGTGGACCTCGACCAGGCAGTCGAGGTCGAGGGCGCGGGCCTCTTCGTAGAGCGAGCGCAGGTTCTCGTCATCGAGGGCGCGGACGATCAGCAGCACCGCGTCGGCGCCGTTGACCGCCGCCTCGTAGAGCTGATAGCGGTCGACGATGAAGTCCTTGCGGATGATCGGCAGGCCGCAGGCAGCCCGGGCGGCGCGCAGGTCCTCCAGCGAGCCGCCGAAGTGGGGCTCGTCGGTCAAGATCGAGAGCGCGGCGGCGCCGCCGCGCTCGTAGGCGCCGACCTGGCCGTCGACGGTCGCCGTGGCGGAGATCTCGCCGGCGCTGGGAGAGCGGCGCTTGAACTCGGCGATCAGGGAGAGGCCTGGGCGCACCAGCGCCTCGTTGAAGGGCCGATCCTCGCCGCGGCTCGATAGCCGTGACTCGAGGTCGGCCTGCGGGAGCTCGCGGCGACGTGCGTCGACTCCTTGCCTGGCCCCGTCGATGAGCTGCTCGATCATTCCCACTTGACTGTCAGAGCCTAGTCGGCGGCGGCGGCCGTCGCCGCGATCAGGCGCTCCAGCACGTTTCCTGCCGCACCCGAGTCGATCGACGCCGCCGCCTTCGCGACGCCCTCCTCGAGATCGGCGGCGAGGCCGCCGACGTAGATCGCCGCGGCGGCGTTGAGCAACGTCAGGTCGCGGCGCGGGCCGGGCTCGCCGGCCAGCACGCCGCGCACGGCGGCGGCGTTCTCGGCCGGGGTCCCCCCCGCCACCGCCTCCAGCTCGGCCGGCGCCAGCCCAAACTGGGCCGGTTCGACGAACCACTCCGAGGTGCGCCCGTCGGCGACCTCGATCACCCGCGTGCGCGAGGAGATCGAGAGCTCGTCGAGGCCGTCCTCGGCGGCGACGACCAGGGCGCGGACGCTGCCGAGGCCGACCAGAGCCTCGGCGATCGTCTCTTGGTAGTGGCGATCGGCGACGCCGAGCAGCTGCCGGCTCGCCCCGGCGGGGTTGGTCAGGGGGCCGAGGAAGTTGAAGATCGTGCGCACGCCGAGCGCCTTACGGGCGGGGATGACGTGAGCCATCGCGGCGTGGTGACGGGGCGCGAACATGAAACCGAAGCCGACCTCGTCGATGCAGCGTCCGACCGCCTCCGGCCCGAGCTCGATGTCGACCCCGAGCGCCTCCAGCAGGTCGGCGGAGCCGCACTTGCTGGTGCTGGAGCGGTTGCCGTGCTTGGCGACGGCGCAGCCGGCGCCGGCTGCGACCAGCGCCGCGGTCGTGGAGACGTTGAAGGTCGAGGGGCCGCCGCCGGTGCCGGCGGTATCGACCAGATCGGGGCGGCCGCTGGAGACGGGTGCGGCCAGCAAGCGCATCGTCCGCGCCAGCCCGACCAGCTCCGGCACGGTCTCGCCCTTGGCCCGCAGGGCGATCAGGAAGGCTCCCGTCTGGACCGGGTCGGCCCGTCCCTCCATGATCTCCGCCAGCACCGCCGAGGCGTGATCGGCGGTGAGGTGGTCGCCGGCGCAGACCGCGTCGATCGCGCGACTGACGACGTCGTTGGGCATCACTGGCCCCCGAGGAAGTTCCGCAGCAGGTGCTTGCCCTGCGGGGTGAGGACGGACTCGGGATGGAACTGGACGCCCTCGGCCGGCAGCTCGCGGTGGCGGGCGCCCATCACCACCTCGCCCAGCGAGGCGCTCAGCTCGAGCTCGTCGGGGAGGTCGGGGTCGGCGACCAGCGAGTGGTAGCGGCCGGCGACCAGCGGGCTCGGCAGCCCGGCGAAGATGGTGCGGCCGTCGTGCTCGACCTCGGCGTCCTTGCCGTGGACCGGCTCGCCCTGGACGACCTTGCCGCCGAAGGCCTCGACCATCGCCTGGTGGCCGAGGCAGACGCCCAGGACCGGCGTGCCGGCCTCGGCGAAGGCCCGGATCGCCGCGCCGGAGATCCCGGCCTCCGCCGGCGTACAGGGACCCGGCGAGACGACCAGCCGGTCGGGGCCGCGCTCGAGCAGCTCGCCGACCTCGGCGCGGTCGTTGCGGACGACCTCGACCTCCGCCCCCAGCTCGCCCAGGTACTGGACGAGGTTGTAGGTGAAGGAGTCGTAGTTGTCGATCACCAGCACCCGCATCGTCAGGCCCAATCCGGCTGTTCGCAGGCGACGTCGACGGCGCGGAAGACCGCCCGCGCCTTGTTCACCGACTCGGTGTACTCATACGCAGGCTGGGCGTCGGCGACGGTGCCGCCGCCTGCCTGCACGTGCATCTGGCCGTCCTTGACGACGACGGTGCGGATGTGGATCGCGGTGTCGAGGTCGCCGTTCCAGGAGAGGTAGCCGATCGCGCCTCCGTAGGAGCAGCGCTTGACCTGCTCGAGCTCGTCGATGATCTGCATCGCCCGCACCTTCGGCGCCCCGGAGAGGGTGCCCGCCGGCAGCGTCGAGCGCAGCACGTCCATCGCGCTCACACCCTCGCGCAGCCTGCCCGAGACCTTGCTGACGATGTGGAGGACGTGGGAGTAGGTCTCGACCGCCATCAGCTCGTCGACCGAGATCGAGCCGTACTCGCAGACGCGGCCGAGGTCGTTGCGGCCGAGGTCGACCAGCATCACGTGCTCGGCCCGCTCCTTGGGATCGTTGATCAGCCGTTCGGCCAGGCGCCGGTCCTCGTCCTCGCTGCCGCCGCGCGGCGAGGTGCCGGCGATCGGCCTGGTCTCGACCCGGTCGCCCGTGATCTTGACCAGCGGCTCCGGCGAGGCGCCGGCGATCTGGAAGTCGCCGAACTCGAGGAAGTACATGTAGGGCGACGGGTTGACCGCTCGCAGGCCGCGGTAGACCGAGAAGGCCTCGACCGGGGCGGGGGCGGAGAAACGCTGGGAGGGAACGACCTGGAAGGCGTCGCCGGCGTGGACGTACTCGACGATCCGCGCGACCGCCGCTTCGAACTCCTCGCGCTCCACGTTGGAGACGAACTCGGGCGGCTCGCTGACCGAGGGAGCGGCGGGGGCGGGCACGGCACCGCGCAAACGCTCGCGCATCTCGGCGATCGTCGCCGCCGCGCGCTCGTAGGCCGCGTCGATGCCACCCTCGGCGTCGGCGAAGGCACAGGCGAGGATCGTCAGCTCGTGGCGCAGGTGGTCGAAGACGACCATCGCGTCGGTGATCATCAGCGCCATGTCGGGCAGGCCCAGCGGATCGGGGTTGGGCTCGCCGAGCGGCTCGACCGTGCGCACCAGGTCGTAGCCGAAGAAGCCGACGGCACCACCGGCGAAGTGGGGCAGGCCCTCGACCGGGGCCGGGCTGAAGGCGGCGAGGCGCTCGGCGACCGCGCCGTAGGGAT
>DATBXZ010000211.1:0-4841 GCA_036513995.1 Solirubrobacterales bacterium
CGCCCGCGCCGGTCGGCGAGGCGACCGGCGACCGGGCGCAGCAGCAGGCCCGAGATCGCGTAGGAGCCGATCACCACTCCGACCGCGACGTCGCCGGCGCCGAGCGGGCCGTGCACGTAGCGCGGCAGCACCGGCAGCACGGCGCCGACCGCGAGCAGGCCGCAGAAGGTGACCGCGAAGAGGCCGGCGAAGGCGAGGCCGGGCCGGTGGACCCGGGCCGGCGCGGCCGGCGGCAGGTCGCTCACCGCAGCAGCGCGGCGAGGTCGTCGACGACGTGGTCGGGCCGCGGCTGGGCCGCCTGCGCCTGCTCGCGGGTGGTGGTCCCGCTCAGTACCAGGATCGTCTCCAGCCCCGCCCGCCGCCCGCCCTCGACGTCGGAGGAGACGCGGTCGCCGACCATCGCCACCCGCCCGCCGGCGCCGATCGCCTCGAGCGCGATCTCGAACAGGTGCCGCTCCGGCTTGCCGGCGATCTCGGCGACCCGGCCCGAGGCGGTCTCGACCGCGGCCAGGATCGCGCCGGACCCCGGCCACTCGCCGCCGGGCATCGGCATCGTCGGGTCGCGGCTGGTGCCGATCAGGGCGGCGCCGCGATCGAGCGCGAGCTTCGCCGTCAGCAGCGCCGCGTAGTCGAAGTCGCGGTGACCGGAGACGACGACCACGCTCGCGTCGCGTCCCGCCTCGCCCTCGAGCACGGTGACGCCGGCGGCAGCGATCATCTCCTTCAACGGCGCGCGGCTGATCACGAAGGCGCTGCCGTCCGGACCGGCGGCGTCGCTGGCCAGGCGGGCGGCGACCATGCCGGCGGTGACGATCCGCTCGGGCCCGACCTCGACGCCCATGCCCTGGAGCCGCTCGGCGTAGGCGGCCGGCGGCCGCGACGGATTGTTGGTGACGAAGGCGATCCGCTTGCCCGCGGCGAGCAGCGCGGCGAGTGCCTGTGGCGAGCCGGGAACCGGCTCGCCGCCGATCCAGACGACCCCGTCGAGGTCGATCAGAAGTCCGTCGAAGGCGTCCGCCAGGGCCACGCGCCGGAGGCTATTGCCCCCGGAGGCGATACGGTGCCGATTAGTGAGTAAGAACGGACAGGTCGTGGTCGCCACCGACCTCACCCGGCGCTATGGCGAGGGCGATGCCGCCGTCGATGCGCTGGCCGGGGTCAGCACCTCCTTCGAGCGTGATCGCTTCACCGCGATCATGGGCCCCTCGGGCTCGGGCAAGTCGACCCTGATGCACATCCTCGCCGGGCTCGACAAGCCGACGGCCGGCAGCGTCCAGCTCGACGGGGTCGAGATCACCGACCTCGACGACGGTGAGCTGACCAAGCTGCGCCGCGACAAGCTCGGCTTCGTCTTCCAGTTCTTCAACCTGCTGCCGGTCCTCACCGCCGAGGAGAACCTGGTGCTGCCGCTCTCGATCGCCGGCCGCAAGCCCGACCAGGCCTGGGTCGACCAGCTGATCGGCACCGTCGGCCTCGAGCAGCGCCGCACCCACCGGCCCTCCGAGCTCTCCGGCGGTCAGCAGCAGCGCGTCGCCGTCGCCCGCGCCCTGGTCTCCAAACCGGCGGTCGTCTTCGCCGACGAGCCGACCGGCAACCTCGACTCCAAGGCCAGCGCCGACGTGCTCCAGCTGCTGCGACAGGCCGTCGACGAGTTCGACCAGACGGTGATCATGGTCACCCACGACCCTGTCGCTGCCGCCCATGCCGACCGCTTGATCACCCTCCGCGACGGCAAGCTCGTCCAGGACGGCGCCCCGGGCTCCGCCGACGACGTGATCGAGCTGATGAAGCAGCTTGACTAGCCTCGCCCTCAAGAGCCTCTGGGCCCGCAAGGTCCGGGCCCTTGGGACCTCGTTCGCGGTGGTCATCGGCGTCGCCTTCGTCGCCGGCAGCTTCATCCTCACCGACACGATCTTCGCCGCCTTCGACGAAATCTTCAGCGAGTCGCTGAGCGGGACCAGCGTCGTCATCACCGCCCAGAACCCGGTCAAGCAGGACGACGGCGAAGTGCCGACGATCAGCGCCTCTCTGCTGCCGCGGGTGCAGAGGACCGCGGGAGTGAAGCTGGCGGCCGGAGCGATCTTCACGCCGGGCGGCTTCTTCGACTCCAAGGGCGAAAAGATCGGCAACAAATTCGCCCCCAAGTTCATCTCCTCGAACCTGCCGGGCCAACTGGAGTCGCTCACCTACCTCGAAGGGCACCCGCCGCGGGGGCCGACCGAAACCTCGATTGACAAGGCGGCAGCCGAAGGTGCCGGCCTCGAACTGGGCGAAAAGATCGAGCTGATCGGCCAGGGCAGCGCCAGGAAGTTCCGCCTCGTCGGCTTCACCCAGCTCGGCAGCGCCTCCTTTGGCGGCGCCAGCATCGCCAAGGTGACGCTGCCGGTCGCGCAGGCGCTGACCCACAAGCTCGGTCGCTTCGACCAGATCTCGGTTGCCGCTGCGCCGGGGGCCGCTCCGGCGCTGCTGAAACGCAGGATCGAAGCGGAGATGCCGGCCGGGGTACGGGTCGAGACCGGCACCGAAAGCGCCGATCGCAGCTCCGAAGAAATCCGCGAAAACCTCAGCTTCCTGCCGACCTTCCTGCTCGTCTTCGGCTTCATCGCCGTCTTCGTCGGCTCCTTCCTGATCTTCAACACCTTCTCGATCACCGTCGCCCAGCGGATCGCCGAGTTCGGGATGTTGCGCACGCTCGGCGCCTCGCGGCGCCAGATCCTCAGCTCGGTCCTGATCGAGGCGGTGGCGATCGGGCTGCTCGGGGCGGTGATCGGGATCGCCGGCGGCCTGCTGATCGCGCTGGCGCTCAACGCCCTCTTCGAAGCGATCGGGGTCGATCTGCCGACCACCGCCCTGGTGGTCGAGTCGCGGACGATCGTGGTCTCGTTGCTGGTCGGCGTCGTCGTCACCTTCGTCTCCTCGCTGATCCCGGCCCTGCGCTCGACCAGGGTGCCGCCGATCGCGGCGCTGCACGCCTTCTCGCCCGTCCCCACCCGGCGCCGGCGTCTGCTCTACGCGGTGCTGGCGATCCTGCTTGGCGTGGCCGGCCTGGCGATGGTCCTGATCGGCCTGCTCGGCAACGCCGAAGCGGGCGCGGCGGCGGGCCTGATGGGGGGCGGCGCGGTCGTGATCGTGATCGCGGTCTCGCTCTTCAGCCCGCGCCTGGTGCCGCCGCTTGCCGCCGTGGCCGGCTGGCCGCTGGAGCGCCTGCGGCGATTGCTGGGCAGGATCGCCCGCGAGAACGCGCAGCGCAACCCGGGCCGCACCGCCGTCACCGCGGCGGCGCTGATGATCGGCCTGGCGCTGGTCGCCTTCGTCACCGTCTTCTCCGCCGGGTTGAAGAGCTCGGTTGCCCAGGTGGTCGACGAAAACTTCGCCGGCGGCCTGGTGATCCAGAACAGCGACGGCTTCTCGCCGATTCCGAACGGAACCGCCACCGTCGCCCGCAAGGTGCCGGGCGTGGGCGTGGTCGCGACGATCCGCTCGGCGAAGGCCGATCTGGTCGGCAGCGGCGCCGGCGCCCAGGTCTCGGCGCCGACCCCGGACATCGAAAAGACGGTCAAGGTCGAATGGAAGCAAGGCGGCCCCGCCACCCTGCGGAACCTGAGCGACGGGCAGGCGATCCTCTCCGACTCGTTCGCCTCCGAACACGACCTCGAAGTCGGCGATCGCTTCCGCCTGCTCAGCCAGACCCGCAAGCGGCCGCGCTTCGAAGTCGCCGGTGAGTTCTCCTCCAAGCTCGGCGTCTTCGGCAGCGTGCTGATTACGCAGGCGGCGCTGGCACGCGAATTCGCCCAGACCCAGGACACGACCGACTTCGTCGAGCCGAGCCCCGGGGCGGACCCGGCCACGGTCCAGGCGCTGCTGACGAAGGTGGTCGAAGCGGGTTTCCCGATCGCCGAAGTCCTGAACCAGCAGGAACTGAAGGAAAGCCGCGAAAAGCAGGTCGACACGCTCGTCAACCTCGTCTTCGCCCTGCTGGCGATGGCGGTAGTCATCTCCCTCTTCGGGATCGCCAACACGCTGGCGCTCTCGATCCACGAACGGACGCGGGAGCTGGGGATGTTGCGGGCGATCGGCATGTCGCGGCGCCAGGTGCGGACGATGATCCGCTACGAGGCGGTGATCACGGCCCTGATCGGGGCGATCCTCGGCATGGTCCTGGGGGTGATCTTCGCGGCGCTGATCGCGCAGCCGCTCAAGGACGAAGGCTTCACGCTCTCCTACCCGATCGGGTCATTGGTCGTGCTGCTGGTCCTGGCCGCCTTCGCCGGGGTGCTGGCCGCGATCTTCCCGGCCCGCCGCGCCTCGCGCCTGGATGTTCTCGAGTCTTTGCAGTACGAGTAGCGAGGGGCAGCTCGCGCGGCCAGGCCGCGTCTCGTCGTACGCTGCGGAAATGCAATGGCGCTCGAACTCTGTTGGCCTATTGGCGTCTGTGGCGGTCGTCGCCGCGGCGACACTGCTGGTCTATCCGCTGAAGGAAATCGCGCCGGCGGTCTCGCTCGGGGTCGTCTACATCCCCGGCGTCCTGCTGATCGCCGCTGTATGGGGGCTGGGACTGGGCCTGTTCACGGCGCTGCTCAGCGCCGCCGCCTTCAACTGGTTCCACCTGCCGCCGATCGGGGCGCTCGACATCGCCGCCGACCACGATCTCGTCGCGCTCGCGGTCTTCGCGATCGTCGCCGTCGCCAGCGGGGCGCTGGCCGAGTTCGCCCGTGCCCGCGCCGCCGAGTCCGAGCGCCGCCGCGAGCAGGCCGACCGGGCGCTGGCGCAGCTGGAGGAGCTGGCGGCCGAGCGCGACCGCATGCAGGCGGAGGCGATCGAGGCCGGGGCACTGCGCCGCA
>DATBXZ010000212.1:0-4682 GCA_036513995.1 Solirubrobacterales bacterium
CGCCCCCCGCCGCGCCGCCGAGGCCATCCAGGAGACCCGCCGCAGCCTCGACCTCAACGTCTCCGAGGAGCTCGCTTTAGAGGCGCTTTTCTTCAGGCTCGAGCGCTTGTTTGCCTGAAGTGCCATTCCCGCTGCGTTCCGCCGCCTGCTCGCGCGCCTTCTCCAGCGCTCGCTCCTGGGCCAGGCGGGTTATCTGCGCCGCCTGTCGGGACATGATCACGCTGAAGTTGAGGGCGAGGCCGAGCAGCAGCAGCAGGACGATCGAGAAGAGGGCGACGTTGGTGTTGCGCACACCCATCAGGTCGGCGACCAGCTCGAGCAGGCCGGGGAAGGCGGCGCCGGCGAGCATGCCGAGGCCGGCGACGAACCAGATCACGCTGTAGCGCTCCTGCAGGCGGTCGCGGCGGATCAGCTCGAGGATCATCAGCATGAAGAAGACCGCAATCACCGCGGCGACGATCCGCGTCTGCGAGGTCAGGTGGACCTTGGTCGTCGCCGCCGCGAACGGCAGCCAGCTCATCGCTTCACCTCCGCGTGCTGGCGCGGTCGGAACTGGCCGACCAGCAGCACCACCACGCCCTTGAAGATGAAGAAGGCCGAGCGCAGCGGTGTCAGGAAGGAGCTGCCGCCGGCCCGCTCCAGCATCCGCACCGGCACCTCCTCCACCCGCAGCCCTTCGCGCACCGCCAGCTGCAGCGACTCGATCTCGGCGAAGTCGGGCGAGTAGTTCTCGCTGAAGAGCGACATCACCCGCCGGTTCGCCGCCCGCATGCCGCTGGTCGTGTCGGTGAAGCGCTGGCGCGTCGCCAGGGTGAGGAAGAAGCGGAAGACGCTGGTGCCGATCCGCCGCGAGAAGGTTGGCCTGTAGTCGTCGCTCTCCGCCGCCGCCTCCGGATCGCGGTAGCGCGAGCCGATCACCAGGTCGGCGTGGTCGGCTTCGACCTCGGCCAGCAGCCGCGCCACCTCCGCCGCCGGGTGCTGTCCGTCCGCGTCGAGGTGGGCGCAGCAGTCGTAGCCCTCGCGCAGCGCGTGCAGGTAGCCGGTCTGCAGCGCCGCCCCCAGTCCCTGGTTGAAGGGCAGGGTGGCGACGAGGACGCCGCACTCGCGCGCCCGCGCCGTCGTCGCGTCGGTCGAGCCGTCGTCGACGACGAGGATGTCGGCGCCCGCCAGGTGCGTGCGGACGTCGGCGACGACCGCGGCCAGCGAGGCCTCCTCGTTCCAGGCGGGGATGAAGACGAGAGTCCGCACCCCGCCGATTCTCCCACGAAGGCCAGCCGTCGCCGGCCCGCCCGTGGTCCGACCGCGATTGGATTGTGTTAGTAAACCTTCATGAGCCCTCCGACCGACGCCCCCGCCGAGCCCGGCGCCGCGACGCCGCGGATCGGCATGCGCCTCTGGCTGACCGGCGCCTTCGCCGCGGTCAGCCTGATCACCGCCGGCGCCGTCTACCTCTTCGGCGACAACAAACAGGCGCTGATCGCCTCGGTCTTCGTCGGCGTCCTCGCCGGCTTCCTGATCGCCGTAGCGATCTCCCACCGCGTCGTCCGCCTCGCCCGCGCCGCCGCGGAGATGGCGGGCGGGTCCTTCGACGCCCCCCTCAACGTCTCCGGCCCGGACGAGATCGGCGACCTCGCCCGCGCCCTCGACTCGATGCGCGCTTCGCTGAAGGAGAGCTTCGGCGTCCTCACCGCCGACCGCAACAAGCTGGCGGCGATCTTCGACGGCCTCACCGACGCCGTGATGGTGGTCGACTTCGAAGGCCCGGTCCGTTTCTCCAACGTCGCCGCTTCGCGCCTGCTCGACGCCGGCGGCCGCCCGCCCGAGGTGGTGCTGCCGCAGCTGCACCGCGCCTCCGAGCTCGGCTTCTCCGCCCACCCGACGCTGCGGATCGGCGATCGCGCCTACGCGATGACCGCTCGCTCCCTGCCCGACGAGCGCGCCGTCCTCGCGGTCCTGCGCGACCGTACCGACGAGCTGCGCCGCGAGCTCGCCGAAGCCGACTTCGTCTCCAACGCCGCCCACGAGCTGCGCAATCCGCTGGCCGGGATCTCCGGCGCGATCGAGGTCCTGCAGAGCGGCGCCAAGAACGAGCCACGCGACCGCGACCACTTCCTCCACCGCCTCGCCGAGGACGCCGATCGCATGAGCCGGCTGACGCAGTCGCTGCTGACTCTGGCCCGGGTCGAGTCGCGCGGCGCCGCGGAGAGCGAGATCGTCGACGTGCCGGCGGCCTTCCGAGATGTCGTCGAGGCGGTCCAGGCGCCGCCGCACGTGGCCCTGGAGGTAGAGGTGGAGCCGGATCTCGCCGCCACCGGCGACCCGATGCTGCTGCGCCAGGTGATGATCGGCCTGCTCACGAACGCGTTCAAGAACACGCCGCCCCCCGGCACCGTTACGGTAAGCGGCCGGCACGATGGGGAGGCCGAGGTCATCTTGGAAGTCAAAGACACTGGAACCGGCATTCCCGCGGCGGAGATCGAGCGCGTTTTCGAGCGCTTCTACCGGCGCAGCGAGTCGCGCAAGCAGGAGGGCTTCGGCCTCGGCCTGGCAATCGCCCGCCGCATGGTCGACGTGATGGGCGGCCAGATCGGCGCCGACTCCGTCGAGGGGGAGGGCAGCACCTTCTGGGTCCGCCTCCCGATCGCCCAGCCGAGCCCGACACCGGTGGCCTGACGATGAGCCTCGGCCCGACTGCATATGGAGAGCGAGCATGAGCAGCGGCCGCATCCTCATCGCCGACGACGAGCCCTCGGTCCGCGACTCGGTCGGCTACGCGCTGGCCCAGGAGGGCTTCGAGGTCAGCCCCGCCGAGGACGGCGACCAGGCGGCGGCGATGCTCAGCGACGGCATTCCCTACGACCTGCTGATCCTCGACATCATGATGCCGGGGCCGAGCGGCCTCGACATCTGCCGCGACGTCCGCGCCCGCAGCGCCGTGCCGATCATCGTCCTCACCGCCAAGGATGCCGAGGTCGACAAGGTGGTCGGGCTCGAGGTCGGTGCCGACGACTACGTCACCAAGCCCTTCTCCGTGCGGGAGCTGCTCGGCCGCGTCCGCGCCCAGCTGCGCCGCCGCGAACTCGACCGCTCGCCGCTCGCCCAGGCGGTGAAAATCGAGTCCGGCCCGGTCTCGATAGACCTCGTCCGCCACGTCGCCACCGTCCGCGGCATCCCCGTCAACCTCACCCGCTCCGAGTTCCAGTTGCTGCGCCTCCTGGTCGGCCGCCCCGGCGAGGTCTTCGCCCGCGCCCAGATCATGGAGGAGCTCTGGCAGACCGAGTTCGACGGCGACGAGCGTGCCTGCGACGTCCACATCTCCAACCTGCGCCAGAAGGTCGAGCGCGACCCCCAGAAGCCGGAGCTGGTCGTGACCGTGCGCGGGGTCGGCTACAAGTTCAACGGCGAGGGCACCTGAGCCGGGCGTCCCGGCTGGATAAGGTCCGGGGCGCAGTCAATCCCCGAATTGGAGGCCCCATGCCACTGGTACCGATGGTTGTTGAGCAGACCGCCCGCGGCGAGCGCTCCTTCGACATCTACAGCCGCCTCCTGGCACAGCGCATCGTCTTCCTCGGGGAACAGGTGACCGAGGACCTTGCCAACCTGATCATCGCCCAGCTGCTGCATCTCGAGTCCGACGATCCGGAGAAGGACGTCAGCCTCTACATCAACTCGCCCGGCGGCTCCGCCTATGCGGGCCTGGCGATCTACGACACGATGCAGTTCATCAAGCCCGACGTGCAGACGATCTGTTACGGGATCGCGATGTCGGCCGGCTCGCTGATCCTCGCCGGCGGCGCCGCGGGCAAGCGGATGGCGTTGCCCAACAGCCGCATCCTCATCCACCAGCCCAGCGGCGGCTTCGAGGGTCAGTCGACGGACATCGAGATCCACGCCAAAGAGATCCTCGAGCTGCGCGAGCGCCTCGACGGCATCTACGTCAAGCACACCGGCCAGTCGAGCGAGCAGATCCACGAAGACATGGAACGCGACAAATTCTTCCAGCCGCCGCAGGCGGTCGAGTACGGCTTGATCGACCGCGTCATCGAGTCCCACGACTTCCAGCCGGAGCCCGTCGGCAGCTCCAACGGCAGCAGCTGACGCCGGCCGCGCCCTAGCGGCTGCCGCCGAGGCGCCGCCAGGCCCAGGCGCCGGTCAGGGCGGCGGCGCTGCCGGAGACGAGGCCGCCGATCCCGGCGCGGCGGACGGCCGGGTCCTTCGCGGCGACGCCGAAGGTGACGGCGTCGGAAGCGTCGACCGCGGCTCCGGCCAGGGCCGCGATCCGCAGCGCCCCGCGGTCCTCGCGGGCGGCCAGGGCCAGCAGCCCGAGGGCGACGTCGCGGCCGCCGGCGATCCGGCCCAGGGCCGTGCCGGCCGCGTCGACCTCCGCGAACCCGAGCGCCTTCAGCGCCGGCCGCGTCGCCAGCAGAGCGCCGATCCCGACCCCGATCCTGGCGGCCGCGATCGCCAGCACCGCCTGGCGGCCGAGCGGGTCGATCCGGGGTCGGGCCACGCCGCCAATCTAGCCGCTGCCGCCCCCCGGTCATCATGGGCAGATGGCAGAGGGGGACACGATCCTGCGTGCCGCCCGGCGAATCGACGCCGCGCTCGCCGGCGCGACGCTTGCCGCGAGCGCCCCCAATCCGCGCGGGCGCGCCGCCGGCATCGAGCGCCTCGACGGCAGG
>DATBXZ010000213.1:0-3877 GCA_036513995.1 Solirubrobacterales bacterium
GTCCCAACCGGCTCGGCTTCGCCGTGCCCGGCGAGTTCCGTCTCTCGGTCACCGCCTACCCAGGCATCCGCCCCGGCGACGTCCTCGAGACGCTGCTGCACGAGCTCACGCACCTCCACGTCGGCCGCGCCGCCGAGGCCCGTGCCTGGCACGGCCGCACCTTCAAGGCGGTGCTGGCGCGGGCGATGGACGAGGCCTACGGGATCGTCGCGCCACCGCCGTCCAACTCCCTCCACGGCGTCTACGCCGAGGCGATCGAGCGAAAGCTTGCAGGGAGAGAGCCGACGCCCGGACTTGAACCGGGGACCCCTTCTTTACGAGAGAAGTGCTCTACCAACTGAGCTACGCCGGCGGGGCGCCGCCCATTCTAGGAGGGATCGGGTTCGCGGTTCCGTCGCGGGCGCTGGCGATGATCCCGGCATGGCGAAGGAAAGGAACCCGAAGCGGCGCGAGGGGAACGAGGTCGAGTTCTCGCGGATCGTCGCCTTCAGCGACGGCGTCTTCTCGATCGCGATAACCCTGCTGGTGCTCAATCTCGCCATTACCCACGAGCATCTGACCGGCAGCGAGCTCACCGACGCCATTTGGGGCCAGCGGGAAAACTTCCTCGCCTACGCGCTCAGCTTCGCGGTGATCGGTCGCTTCTGGCTGGTCCACCATCGCTTCTTCAGCCAGGTCACCGCCTTCGACGGCAGGCTGATCAGCCTCAACCTCTTCTATCTCGGCTGGATCGTCCTGATCCCCTTCAGCAGCGAGGTGCTCGGTGAGTACGGCGGCCAGACCGCTGCGGTGATCCTCTACGCGGCCAACCTCACGGGGGTCGTCCTGACCGGGATGTGGATGGCCGCCGATGCCCGCCGTGCCGGCCTGACCTCGATCGATCCCGCCGCGCACGTCGAACAGCGCTACCGCTCGCTCTTCATCGCCACCGTCTTCCTGCTCTCGATCCCGGTCGCCTTCGTCGCCCCGGGCTTGGCCCCGTTCGTCTGGCTGGCGCTCTTCTTCGACCCGGCCAGCCGCTTCGCCGGCGCCGGATCCCGCCGCTAGCGCGGCGAGCCGCAGACCTATCCCTCCACCGCCTCCCCGACCGGTTCGGCGACCGGCTGCAGGTGGCCGCAGACGGGGCAGTCCGGCTCCGGCACCACCGGCTCGCGCTCGACCTCCATCGTTCGCAGGTCGTAGATGTGGGCGCTGCCGAGCGTCGAGGGTACGGCCAGCCCGGTCAGCAGGTGCATGACGTCGAGCCCGACCTGGCCGCCGATCAGCCCGCAGGCGGGCCCCAGCGTCGCCGCCGGCGAGGCCTTGGCGCGGCGCTGCTCGACGGCGACGTCGAACATCGGGTACTGGCGCCGGTAGGCGGTCTCCTGGCAGGCGAAGCAGCCGGTCTCGCCCGGCACGTACAGCGGCCCGACCCGGGCGATCGGCGGGAAGTGACTCATCGTGATGTAGGGGATGCCGGCCTCGAAGCAGGCCGAGTTGCACCAGCGCTCGATGTCGTGCGCCGGCCAGTCGGCGGCGTCGATGACGACGTCGGAGCCGGCGATGAAGTCGGCGATCTCCGCCTCGCTCTCCAGCCGCCGCGCCGTCGAGGTGATCCGCATTTCCGAGTTGAAGGAGCGCAGCCGCGCCGTCGCCGCCTCGACCTTCAGCAGGCCGACCTCGGCCTCGCTGAAGAGGATCTGGCGGTTGAGGTTGCTGGCCTCGACCCGGTCGCCGTCGATCAGCCACATCTCGCCGATGCCGATGCTGGCCAGCCAGACGGCCGCCGAGCCGCCCAGCCCGCCGACTCCCAGCACCGCGACCTTGGCCTCGCGCAGCCGCCGCTGGCACTCCGACGGCGTCAGCCCGCGCGGCCCGATGTCGCTGAAGTAGCGCAGCTGGCGGTCGAAGCGCGCCAGCTCCGTCGCCGGCAGCAGGTCGTCGTCGGCCGCGTCCTCGACGATCTCCAGCTCCTGCAGCTGGGAGATCAGGTCGTCCACCGCCTCGGCGCCGAACCTCTCCCGCAGCTGCTCGAGCGTCTGCTCCCCGTCCAGCGACTCCAGCAGCTCGCGTTCTTCCTCGCCCGGCTTCTCGATCCGGATGTCGTGCCCGGCACTCGGCCGCATCAGGTAGATGTCGCCGTCGGGCGAGCCGATCGGCTCCGTCGTGCGCTTGATCCGGGGTCGATGCATCTTATGGTGGAGACCGATCCATTGCTGGAAACAGTTTCGAAGGTGGAGATATTTCCAGAAAAGGGACTAGCCGGCGGCCAGCTCGCGCGCCCGGGCGAAGGCGGCGTCGATCATCGGCACGGTCAGCTTGCCGGTGAAGGTGTTCTGCTGGCTGGGGTGGAAGCAGCCGAGCAGCCGCCAGCGGCCGAGGTCGGCCTCGGCGCCGTGGCCGAAGCGGGGCTTGGGGCGCGGCACCTCGGCGTCGAGGGCGCGGGCGGCGCGGAGGACGCCGTCCCAGCCGAAGGAGCCGAGGGCGACGATCACTCGGCAGCGCTCGAGCAGGTCCAGCTCGCGCTGCAGATAGGGAAGGCAGTTGTCGCGCTCCGCGACGGTCGGCTTGTTGGCCGGCGGCGGGCAGCGGTTGACGGCGGTGACGTAGGCGTCCTGCAGGCGCAGGCCGTCGCCGCGATGCTCCGACTCCGGCCGGTTGGCGTAGCCGGCCCGGTGCAGGGCGGCATAGAGCCACTCGCCGGAGCGGTCGCCGGTGAACATGCGGCCTGTTCTGTTGGCGCCGTTCGCGGCCGGCGCCAGGCCGACGATCGCCACCCGCGCCGCCGGGTCGCCAAAGCCGTCGAGCGGTTTCGCCCAGTAGTCCTGGCCGCGGTAGCGGCGCGGCGGGTCGGCGGCGACCGCCTCGCGCCACTCGACCAGCCGCGGGCAGCGCCGGCAGGCATGGACCTCGTCCGCCAGCGCGGCGAGCGCATCGCCGCTGCCATTGCTCATAGGCTTGACCGCGTCTCCATGGCCCCGAACCGAATCACGCGCCGCGGCGCCGCGCGGCGCGCCCTGCTCCCGCTCGCGACCTTGGTCGCGCTGGCGCTGGCGTTCGGGGGCTGCGGCGGCAGCGGCGCCGGTACGACCACGGCCGTCCCCGACAAGGCGGCCGACGCCGAAATCCTCGACAACGTTCTCGGCCGCGAGCTCGCCGCGGTTCGCGCCTACGAGCGCATGCTGCCGCTGCTCCATGGCGGCGCCCTCGCCTCCGCCCGCGAATTCCGCGCTCAGGAACAGGAACACGTCGACGCCCTGACCAAAGCGCTGCGCGGCCTTGGCGAACCGGCCGCGCCCGAAGAAGAAGAGATCGAAAGCGAAGGCCTGAAGACGCAGGCCGACGCGCTCGCCTTCCTCTACGAAGTCGAAAGCGTCTCCGTTGCCTACGACCTGCGTGCGATCTCCCACCTCACCTCCCCCTGGCCGCGCTCGCTGCTCGGCTCGGTTGCCGCCAACCAGGCCCAGCACCTGGTCCTGCTGCGCCGCGCGCTCGGCGCCGACGCAGCAGAATCGATCCCCGGGGCGTTCGAGGACGGCACGGCGCCCGCCCCTTCGGCGAAGATGCCCGAATGACCGGCCCCCTCTACGCGATCGGGCGCTTCTGCTCGCGTCACCACTGGCCGGTCATCGGCCTCTGGGTCGTGCTCGCCGTCGCCCTCGTCCTGATCGGCCAGGCCGGCGGCAGCAAGACCAGCGAAAACCTCACCCTGCCCGGCAGCGGCTCGACCACCGCGACCGAACTGCTCGAAGACAACCTGCCCGAACAGGCCTACGGCAGCAACCCGCTGGTGATGGAAGCGCCGGCGGGCGGCGGCAAGCTGACCGACCCGAAGTACGCCGCCGCCGTCGCCGAAACCGTGAAGAAGCTCGAAGGGCTGCACGACGTCAACTCGGCG
>DATBXZ010000214.1:0-5620 GCA_036513995.1 Solirubrobacterales bacterium
ATCTTCAACACCTACGGACCCCGCATGCGGCCCCACGATGGCCGCGCGATCCCGACCTTCCTGCGCCAGGCGCTGCAGAGCAGGCCGCTGACCGTCTTCGGCGACGGCAGCCAGACCCGCAGCTTCTGCTACGTCGACGACCTGATCCGCGGCATCGTCGCCCTCGCCGAGTCCGACGAGCACTCGCCGGTCAACATCGGCAACCC
Organism: Solirubrobacterales bacterium; assembly: GCA_036513995.1. Taxonomy (GTDB): domain Bacteria; phylum Actinomycetota; class Thermoleophilia; order Solirubrobacterales; family 70-9; genus VAYN01. Next base: position 207 of record DATBXZ010000214.1, read on the forward strand.
CAACGAGTTCACCCTGCTGGAGCTGGCCAAGGCCGTGATCGAGGTCACCGGGTCGAGCTTGGAGATCGTCTACGAGGCGCTGCCGACCGACGATCCCCAGCAGCGCCGCCCCGACATCGGCCGCGCCCAGGAGCTGCTCGACTGGGGGCCCTCGGTAGAGCTCGTCGAGGGCCTGCGCCGGACGATCGATCAGACCGGCACCGAGCGCCTCGTCGGCGCAACCGCCTAGCCCTCTCCGTGCGCCGGCTCCGACCGGACCGGGGGTACCGCGGCAATGGCTGAGGAGCGGACCCTGCTGCTCGTCGGCGCCGGCGGATTCCTCGGCTCGCACCTCGCCGCTGCCGCTGCCGCGACCGGCCTGCGGGTAATCCCGGCGACCAGGGAGGGCGCCGAGCCGGCACCGCCCTGCGATCTCCTCGACCCCGCGTCGGTAGCGGCCTGCGTCGCCGCGGTGAAGCCGGACCTCGTCGTCAACGCCGCCGGGTCGGCGTCGGTCGGGCGCAGCTGGGAGCGACCGGGCGAAGCCTTCGCGCTCAACGCCACCGGCGTCCTCAACCTGCTCGAGGCCGTCGCCGGCAGCGCCCCCGCCGCGCACGTCCTCTGCATGTCCTCGGCCGACGTCTACGGCGTGCGCGAGAAAGCCGAGCTGCCGCTGCAAGAGGAGCTCGAGCCGCGCCCGGTCACTCCCTACGGTGCCGGCAAGGCGGCGATGGAGGTGCTCTGTGGCCAATACGCCCGCGGCCGCGGGCTGCGAATCGCCGTCGCCCGCGTCTTCAACCTGCTCGGCCCCGGGCAGTCGCCGCGGTTCGCCGTACCCGGCTTCGCCCGCCGCATCGCCGCGGCCGAGGGGACCGGAGAGGAGGTTGAGCTGGCACTCGGCAACGCCGCCGCCGTGCGCGACTTCAGCGACGTCCGCGACGGTGCCCGGGCCCTGCTCGAGCTCTCGCGCCGGGAGCTGACCGGCACCTACAACCTCTGCTCGGGCACGGGGACGACGATCGCCGGGCTGGTCGAGGAGTTGGCGCGCCAGGCGCGGGTGCCGGTGAGTGTGCGCCGGGACCCCGGCCTGGAGCGCCCGGCCGATCCACCGGCGCTGGTCGGAGACCCCGGCCACCTGCGCGAGGCGACCGGCCACGCGGCCGAGATCCCGCTGGAGCGGAGCCTGGCCGACCTGCTCGAGGAGTGGCGGGCGCGTCCCGCCAGCGCCTAGGCGCCCGCCCCTCAATATCCTGCCGGCGATGCCGAGCAACGACAAACCACACGAGGATGACCCCCACCGCACGATCGCCCCGGTCGTCGGGCCCGACGACGAGCGCATCTTCACCGACTCCGGGATCGAAATCGAACCGCTCTACGACGAGAGCGACGTCGCCCCAGGGCTCGAGGAACGGCTCGGCGAGCCAGGCGCGCCGCCCTTCACCCGCGGCATCCACGAGCGGATGTACCGCGACCGGCTCTGGACGATGCGCCAGTACGCCGGCTTCGCCTCCCCCGAGGACACCAACGAGCGCTACCGCTACCTGATCGAGCACGGCTCGACCGGGCTCTCGATGGCCTTCGACCTGCCGACCCAGCTCGGCCGCGACTCCGACGACCCGCTCTGCAACGGCGAGGTCGGCCGCACCGGCGTCCCGATCGACACGATCGAGGACATGCGGATCTGCTTCGACCAGATCCCGCTCGACGGCGTCTCCACCTCGATGACGATCAACGCCCCGGCGGCGATCCTGCTGCTGCTCTACGAGCTGGTCGGCGAGGAGCAGGGCGTCCCCTCCGAGAAGCTGCGCGGCACCGTCCAGAACGACGTGCTGAAGGAGTACATGGCGCGCGGCAACTACATCTACCCGCCGGTGCCGACGATGCGGCTCACCACCGACATCTTCGAGTACTGCCAGACGCACGTGCCGAAATGGAACACGATCTCGATCTCCGGGTACCACATCCGCGAGAAGGGCTGCTCGGCCGTGCAGGAGGTCGCCTTCACGCTCTCCAACGCGATCGCCTACGTCGAAGCGGCGCTGGAGCGGGGCCTGAAGATCGACGACTTCGCTCCCCGCCTCGCCTTCTTCTTCAACTGTCACAACAACGTCTTCCAGGAGATCGCCAAGTTCCGCGCGGTGCGGCGGATGTGGGCCAAGATCGTCAAGGAGCGCTTCGGGGCCGAGAACCCGAAATCGATGCAGATCCGCTTCCACACCCAGACCGGCGGCGTCACCCTGCAGGCCCAGCAGCCCGAGGTCAACATCATCCGCGTCGCCCTGCAGGGCTTCGCCGCGGTCAGCGGCGGCACCCAGTCGCTGCACACCAACGGCTTCGACGAGGCGCTGGCGCTGCCGACCGAGCGCTCGGCCCGGATCGCCCTGCGCACCCAGCAGGTGCTCGCCTACGAGTCCGGCGTCGCCGACACCGTCGACCCCTTCGCCGGCTCCTACTTCGTCGAGTCGCTGACCGACGAGATCGAGCTGCGCTCCTGGGAGCTGATGGACAAGGTCGGCGAGATGGGCGGCTCGGTCGAGGCGCTGGAGTTCATGCAGCGCGAGATCGAGGAGTCGGCGCAGAGCTACCACGAGCGCTACCAGTCGGGCCAGGACATCATCGTCGGCGTCAACAAGTTCGTCACCGACCAGGTCGACGACGTCGACATCCTCAAGGTCGACCCGGAGGCCGAGCAGCGCCAGCTGACCCGGCTCGCGGCCTTCAAGGGGGCCCGCGACCAGACCGTCGTTACGGCCAAGCTCGACGCTCTACGCGACGTCGCCCGCGGCGAGGGCAACCTCCTGCACCCGATCCGCGCCGCGCTCGCCGCCGACGCCTCGATCGGCGAGGTCTGCGGCGCTATGCGCGACGTCTTCGGCGAATACAAGGGCGGCGCCTTCTTCTAGGCGCTGAACGGTCTCTCCCAGGCAGGGAGAGGGGCAGGAACAGGCGCCCGCTGGTGGAAGCGGGCATCGATGATCGAGGCATCGCGGACGCTGATGAAGTCGGAGCCGGAGCTGACCGAGCTCCTCGACGCGGTCGAAGGGGTCGAGGTGAGGATGGCCGAGAAGGGCTTCGGCACCCGGGTCGAGGTCCGCGCCGACGAGAACACCGGCCTCGAAGTGGCCGACCTCGAGGCCTTCCTCGACCGCCTGGCGCAGCCACAGCGGCGGCCGTTCAGCAGCGTCTAGCCGGCCACCAATCCTCTGACGATCGACAAACACGGGCGGCGCGGCCGCCGGAAAGCGAGCACCGCGGTGAGCAGACTGAAGAAGCACCTGACCGTCGCCAACGTCCTCTCCTGCATGGCGCTGTTCGTCGCCCTCAGCGGCGTCGCCTACGCGGCCGGCAAGATCGGCCCCGGCGCCGTCAAGGCGACCAACATCGCCAAGGAAGCTGTGACCAACCCGAAACTGAAGCGGCAGGCGGTCACCTCGGGCAAAATCAAGGACGGCAACATCAACGCCGTCGACCTCGGCACCGGCTCGGTGATCAACTCCAAGCTCGCCAAGAAGGCCGTCACCAACGCCAAACTCGGCAATGAATCCGTCGGCGCCAGCAAACTCGCCAAGAAAGCGGTCACGGCCAACGCGATCGCCGCGGAAGCGGTGACCAACGGCAAGCTCGGCGGCGAATCGGTCAGCGTCGCGAAGCTCTCGACGGCGCTCTACTCGCAGCTGCTGAAGAACGTCACCTACGTGACCGAAACGAGCGTCAACGACTCCGCCACGACCAAGTCCGTCACCGCCACCTGCCCGGTCGGCAAGGAAGTGCTCGGCGGCGGCGTTCGCATCAACGGCGGCAGCGTCGAAGGAGCGGTGGTGCCGAGCGAATCGGCACCTGTCGTCAGCGCGACCAACAGTCGCGTTGGCTGGATCGCCGGCGGTCGCGAGATCGGCAAAGAAGACGCCAGCTGGCAGGTCGTCGCCTACGCGATCTGCGCCGAACTTTAGGCACGAAGAGGCTCATCCAGGCGGTTTGGGAAGGGCCCGCTCCGGCGGGCCCTTCGCCTGTCTGAGGACACCGCGCGGCCGTCGCAAATAGAATCCCGCGCCGCCCTTGAGCCACCATTTCCCCCACCGCTGATGCGCGAGAAGAACCCGGTCACCCACGAGGAGAAGCTCGCCTACCTGCGCGAGCTGCGCGAGGCCGCGATCAACTCGGCCTCTGAGGAGGCGGTCGAGAAGCAGCATGCCAAGGGCAAGATGACCGCGCGCGAGCGGGTCGAGAAGCTGCTCGACCCAGGCTCCTTCGAGGAGCTCGACACCTTCGTGCGGCATCGCACCTACGACTTCGAGATGCAGAAGAAACGGCCCTGGGGCGACGCCGTCGTCACCGGCCACGGCACGATCGACGGCCGCACCGTCTTCGTCTTCTCCCAGGACTTCACCGTCTTCGGCGGCAGCCTCGGCGAGGTGATGGCGGAGAAGATGTGCAAGGTGATGGACCTCGCCGCCCAGGTCGGGGCGCCGGTGGTCGGGATCAACGACTCCGGCGGCGCCCGCATCCAGGAGGGCGTGGTCTCGCTCGGCGCCTACGGCGACGTCTTCGCCCGCAACGTCAAATGCTCCGGTGTGATCCCGCAGATCAGCCTGATCATGGGCCCCTGCGCCGGCGGCGCCGTCTACTCGCCGGCGATGACCGACTTCATCTTCATGGTCAAAGAGACCTCGCACATGTTCATCACCGGCCCGGAAGTGATCAAGACCGTGACCGGCGAGGAAGTCGAGTTCGAGGAGCTGGGCGGGGCGATGAGTCACAACTCGAAGTCGGGAGTCGCCCACTTCGCCTCCGAGGACGAGGAGAGCTGCCTCGAGGACGCTCGCTACCTGCTCAGCTTCCTGCCCTCGAACAACCTCGAGACGCCGCCCCGCTTCGAGCCCGGCGACGATCCCGAGCGCGAAGACGAGTCGCTCGACTCGCTGGTCCCCGACGACCCCTCCAAGCCCTACGACATGCGCGAGGTGATCGCCCGCGTCGTCGACGACGAGGAGTTCTTCGAGGTCCACGAGCACTTCGCCAAGAACATCGTCTGCGGCTTCTCCCGCCTCGACGGCTTCCCGATCGGCATCGTCGGCAACCAGCCGGCCTTCCTCGCCGGCGTGCTCAACATCGAGGCCTCCGAGAAGGCCGCCCGCTTCGTCCGCACCTGCGACGCCTACAACGTCCCGATCCTCACCTTCACCGACGTCCCCGGCTTCCTGCCCGGCACCGACCAGGAGTGGAACGGGATCATCCGCCACGGCGCCAAGCTCCTCTACGCCTACACCGAGGCGACGGTGCCGAAGCTCACCGTGGTCACCCGCAAGGCCTACGGCGGCGCCTACGACGTGATGGCCTCCAAGCACATGCTCGCCGACTTCAACTTCGCCTGGCCGACCGCCGAGGTCGCGGTGATGGGCCCCGAGGGCGCCGTCAACATCATTTACCGCAAAGAC
>DATBXZ010000215.1:0-2593 GCA_036513995.1 Solirubrobacterales bacterium
GCGCGCCACCGCGGGCAGGCCGGCGCCCGACTCGACCGCTTCGGAAAGCGCGTCGAGCAGCCCAGGATCTTCCGCTTTTGCAGGGATTTCAGCCCCCTCCGAGGTTGCCGGCATGCGCCCATTATCACCAGCGTGACGCCATCGGGAAGCCCGTCGACGCGGCTGGCTTGCTACTTGCCGTTGACGAAATTCGAGATGTCAGGGTAGTAGTAGACGATCACCAGCCCGACCACGACCCCGCAGACGAGCAGGGCGGCGAGCACGAAGATCGAGAGGAAGCCGGCGGCGGCCTTCTCCCAGAGGCGACCGTGGGCGCTCAGGGCGGGGCTGAGGATCAGGGTGATGAAGGCGACCAGGCAGATCAGCCCGGCGGCGCCGAAGAGGATGTACTGGTGGCCGATTTTGGCCAGGGCGTAAACCGTCATTGGCGGGGATTCTGCCGCACTCCGGAGACAACGAGGCCGACGGTGGCACAGAAGGAGAAGCAGGCGGCGCCGAGCGCCCAACCGCCGCTGACGTCGCTGAAGTAGTGGACGTTGAGGTAAACGCGAGAGAGGCCGACCAGGATCGTCAGCGTCAGGCCGGCGGCGACGACGGCGGTTTTGCGCGCCATTCCCGGGCGCAGGCGCAGGACGATCGTCACCGCCAACCAGAGATAGAGGACCGAGTGGGCGGCGTGGCCGCTCGGGAACGAGGAGCCCGTGGTGTCGATCAGGGCTTCGTCCGGGCGCGGCCGGTCGACCGCCGCCTTGATCTCGTGGAAGCCGATCGTGATCAGCGTCATCCCCGCCAGCAGCACCCCGAGCTCGGTCCAGCGCCGGCGGGAGATCAGGAGAACCGCGCAGACCGCCGTCAACCCCCAGATGAAGACCCCCGAGCCGAGGAAGCTGACGACCTTGGAGAGGTCGGTGAGCCAGGCGACCCGGAGGTGTTCGACGACGTCCATCGCCGTCATGTCCCCCGGGGTCGGGCCCGGGTCGCGACCGATCACGACGACGTAGGCGATCAGCACGAAGAGGGAGACGGCAAGGGTCGCCATCAACGAGGTGAATTCGAGCCCGAAGGTGCCGCCGGGGGTGACCCGGTCCCAGAGGAAGCGCAGCTGCGGCCGGCGGGCCAGGACGACCAGCCAGCGGGTCGCCGCGTGACCCTCCATCCAGCGCACCGCCGCCTCCCGGTTCGCCGCCTCGCGGAAGTGGCGGTAGAGGAAGACCGAGCCGGCGACGACGACGATCAGGGTGGCGAGCAGGAAGGCGCCTTTGCCGGCGTACTTGGCGGCAGTCTCGATGCTGCGCGAGAAGAAGTAGCCGATCAGGATGTGGGCGCTGGCCCAGAGCCCGGTGCCGAGGATGCTGTAGGGGACGAAGGCGCGGTAGCGCATGCCGGAGCTGCCGGCGATGAAGGGGGCGAAGGCACGGACGAGGCTGATGAAGCGGCCGATGAAGATCGTCTTGCCGCCGTGGCGGGAGAAGTAGTCCTCGACCCGCTCGAAGCGCTCGTGGCTGATCCCGAAGCGGGGCCCGTGGCGCATCACGAACTCGCGGCCGAGGCGGCGGCCGAGGAAGAAGCTGGTCGTGTCGCCCGCCCAGGCGGCGAACCAGGCGATCGCGATCAGCAGGTAGATGCTGATCGCGCCCTGGCCGGCGACGGCACCGCCGAGCAGCATCACCGTCTCGCCGGGGACGACGAGGCCGACGAAGGCGCCGGTCTCGGCGAAGGCGAAGACGCCGACGATCAGGTAGGTCCAGGCGCCGAGGGTGTTGGAGAAGTCTTCGAGCAGTCCCTGCAGGTCGAGGTGGCCGAGTTCCTGGCTGAGCAGGTAGTAGCCGAAGGCGACCGCGGCGGCGATGCCCGCCAGCAGTAGGCGTTTGCGGTTGCGCCCCTTCCCCTCCTCCCCGCCGGCCAGCTTCATCGCGCCACCCCGGCGCCCCCCGCCGCGCAGACGATCGCGTCGTCGCGGTCGATCGCCTCGGCGGCGGCCGCGGCGGCGGCGAGGTCGGGGAAGAGCCCGACCGCGGTCGGGCCGGAGCCGCTGAGCAGGACGGCCGGGGCGCCGGCTTCGCGCAGCTCGTCGAGCGCGTCGCCGATCGCCGGCCGCAGCGAGCGGGCGGGGGCGGCGAGGTCGTTGACGAGCAGCTCCGGGTAGGAGAGCGGCGAGGCGCCGGCGCCGGCCGCCTCGCGCAGACGGGTGGCGAGCGCCTCGAGCTCCTCCGGTTCGCGGCCGAGGCCGAGGCGGTCGGCCTCGGCGAAGACCGCGGCGGTGCCGAGGCCGCCGCCGTCGGGAAGGAGGACCGCCGCGTGGGGCACCGGCGCCGGCAGCGGCTCGACCCGCTCGCCGGCGCCGCGGACCAGGGCCAGCGCCGGCTCCAGCTGCGAAGGCACGTCGGCGCCCAGCTCGGCCGCCAGCCCCGGCAGGTCATCGACCTCGCCGGCGGCGAGGCGGAGGATCGCCGCGGCGTCGCCGCTCCCCCCGCCCAGGCCGGCGGCGACCGGCACCCGCTTCTCGATCTCGACCCGCAGCGGCGGCCGGCCCCAGCCCCGCTCGCGCAGCCCCGCCAGCGCCCGGGCGGCAAGGTTCTCGCCCTCGACGCCC
>DATBXZ010000216.1:0-2240 GCA_036513995.1 Solirubrobacterales bacterium
GAAGAGGCCGGTGAGGATGACCTTGGCGCTGGGGTCGACCCGTTTGATCGCCGGGCTGGAGATCTTCAGCAGCTTCGCGTAGTTCTGCGGCGAGACCGGGTAGGCGAAGTAGAAGAAGTTGGCCTCGTTCCAGATCTGCCAGCTGCGGATCGGCAACGGCTTGGATATCACCGTCTGGTACTGGACCCCCGGGGCGTGCAGGTTCCAGAATTCGCCGCCGGGGCCGTAGCGCTTGACCGCCGCCGCGAGGAAGGCGGTCCAGGCCGAGCGCGCCTTGGCGTTGCCGACCGGCAGCGTCGTGTACTTGGGAGCGATCCAGCCTGGGGTGCTGTAGATGAAGGGCAGCACCTGGAGCCCGTGCCGGGTCGCGATTTCGACCACTTCGTCGAAGCCCGCCCAGTTGTAGCCGCCCTTCTTGGTCGGCTGGATCCCCGACCAGGGCAGCGGCCAGCGGATGCTTTCGATCCCCCCCGCCTTCATGTACGCGGCGTCCTCGTTGGTCAGGACCGTCTGCGGGCCGATGCCGAAGAACCCCTTCGGGGCGCTCAGCGGCGGCTTCGCGGACCCCGGCTGGGCGCCGGCGAAAAGCGCCACGGCGATGGCGGCGAGGAGCAGGAGGACTGGGAGGCGTCGTTTCATCGAGCTGGAAAAGGTAGCGGTCGCGTCACCCTGGAACACGGGGAGCGGTCGCATGTAGCGAACTTGTCAACGGGTCAGTAGGTGCCGCCGAGCTTGCGGTGGTCCCAAGTGGCAGTGCGGACGGGCTTGAAATGGATCGCGACGCGCTTCGGCGCCTGCGCTTCGAGGGCGGCCTTGGCGTCGCCGTCGATCGAGGAGATGCCGTCGGCATAGCGCAGGGTCAGCTCCTCGGCGAAGCCGACCACGGTCTCGGGGTCGCGGTGCAGCTCGGCCTCGGCCTCGATCATCGCCCCGCGCAGCTCGCCGTACTCGTGCCCGCTCTCGACCAGCACCGTCGCCCGCGGGTCGCGTTCGAGGTTGCGCACCTTCTGCGACTTGGCGTAGGTCCAGATCCAGACCTCGCCCCCGCGCGGCACGAACCAGAGTGGCATCGAGTGCGGCCAGCCGCGGGGCCCGAGGCTGGAGACGACGGCGACGCGCTCGCCCTCCAGCAGCTCCAGCAGCTCGGCGTCGCTGAGGACGATCTGGTCGCGGCGGCTCACCCGCCTAACGCTAGCGGGCGAGCGCGCGCCGCAACGAGGCCCGAGGCCCCGCGTAGTAGGCGCAGAAGGCCGCCGCCACGTTCGGGTCCAGTTGCCTGCCGGCCTCCGACCAGAGCAGGCTCAGGGCCTCGCGCTCGGCCATCGCGTCGCGATAGGGCCGGGACGAGGTGACCGCGTCGAAGGTGTCGGCAACGGCGACGATACGGGCGCCGAGGGGAATGTCTTCGCCGACCAGCCCGTCGGGGTAGCCGTCGCCGTCGAAGCGCTCGTGATGGTGGCGGATGATCGGGGCGAGGTCGGCGTGGCCGAACTGTCGCGCGATCCGCGCTCCCGCCGCCGCGTGCCTCTTGACGATCGCGAACTCCTCGGGGCTGAGCGCGCCCGGTTTGTCGACCAGGCCCACCGGCATCTCCAGTTTGCCGATGTCGTGGATCGCGGCCGCCCGCCGTACCCGTTCGACCGCCTGAGGGGGAAGCTTCAGCTCGTGGGCGATAGCCACGGCGTAACGGCAGACGCGATGCGAGTGACCCTCGATCCCGGGAATGCCGGCCTCGAGGCCGGCGCCAAGCGCGTGCAGCGAAGGGGGCCACGGGCCCGACCCCGGTGCGGGGGTCGGGGTCTCGCTGAGACGGGGTTTGAGAGCTGCCTCCATGAGGGTCCCTGCAAAACCGAGGCTACACTCGTCTACCTAATTTTAGTATCGAACATTCATTGATTTTTATTTAGCTAGGCGACAAGAGGACGGAACGCGCGCCGGTAGGCGGTCGGCGTCGTCGCCGTGGCCCGCCGGAAGTGGTCGCGCAGGGAGGCGGCGGTACCGAAGCCGCAGCGCCAGGCGATCGCCTCTACCGGCAGGTCGCACTCCTCCAGCAGCCGCCGCGCTTCCAACACCCGCTGGGAGAGCAGCCACTGCAGCGGCGTCGTCCCCGTCTCCTCACGGAAGCGGCGGGCGAAGGTGCGGGGACTGACCCGGGCGTGGGCGGACATCGCGGCGACGTCGAGTGGCTCCGCCAGCCGTTCGGCGGTCCAGCGGCGGGTTGCCTCCAGGGAGCCGCCGGC
>DATBXZ010000217.1:0-2943 GCA_036513995.1 Solirubrobacterales bacterium
GGCCCTCGAGGCCTCGGGGGTGGAGATCGAGTCGGCCGGGCTGGCGACGGAGCCGAAGAGCACGGTCGAGGTCAAGGGCCACGAGGCCGAGCAGCTGCTGAAGTTGCTCGACGCGCTCGACGAGCAGGACGACGTCGACGAAGTCTTCGCGAATTTCGACATTCCCGAGGACGTGCTCGAAAAGCTCGCAGCCTGAAGGGACGGAAGCGAGATGGGGGAGGCCGGTCGGTGCCCCTCCTTCGCCAGGCTCCGAGAAGGCATCCGAGGTTCATCCCAGAATCCCTCTTTATGCAAGTTGTGATGGGAATCGATCCTGGGGCGGCCAATCTTGGCTTTGGAATCGTGCGTGTCGAGGGCAGCCGTATGGTCGCCCTCGACGGCGGCGTGGTTGAGACGACGCCGGCAGAGCCGATGTCGCGGCGACTGGAGCGGATCCACCGGGCGCTGGCGGAGCTGATCGCCTGGCACGAGCCGCGGGCGATGGCGATCGAGTCGGTCTACTTCGGCAAGAACGTACAGTCGGCGACGGCCGTCGGCCAGGCCTGCGGGGTGGCGATGCTGGCTGCCGCCCAGCGCGACGTCGAGTGCTTCTCCTACACGCCGCAGGCAATCAAGATGGCGGTCTGCGGTTCCGGCGGTGCCGACAAGGGTCAGGTGCAGCGCATGGTCGGGACCCTGCTCGGCCTGCCCGAGCCGCCGAGCCCCGACCACGCTGCCGATGCCCTCGCGGTCGCGATCTGCCACGGCGGCAGCGCCGGGCACCGCGAGGCGGTCAGCTCGGCCGGCGCGGCTGCCGCCGCCGGCCCGGAACGGGTGGCCGGATGATCGCGGCGGTGCGGGGCGAGGTGATGGTGCGCCGCGCCGACCACGTGGTCATCGATGCCGGCGGCGTCGGCTACCGGCTGGCGGTCTCGGCGGAGACGCTGAAGGCAGTGCCGGCGAGCGGCAATGACGCCTTCCTCCACGCCGAGTTGATCTCTCGCGACGACTCGCTCGCCCTCTACGGCTTCTCCTCCGAGGAGGAGCGCGACCTCTTCCGCCAGCTGATCTCGGTCAGCGGCATCGGCCCCAAGGTTGCGATCGCGACGCTCTCCGGGGGCAGTGCCCGGGTTCTCCTGCAGGCGATCGCCGCGGGCGACGCCAAGCGCTTCCAGGCGGTTCCCGGGATCGGCAAACGCACCTCGGAGCGGATCATCGTCGAGCTGCGCGAGAAGGTCGCCGGCGCGCTCGAGGAAGAGGTCGCCATCGCCGCCGCCGAGAGCGGCGATGCCCGCTCGCTGGCCCGCGACGGTCTGGTCAACCTCGGCTACGCGCCACTGGAAGCCGAGCAGCTGCTCGACGGCCTCGAGGGCGAGGAGCCGGAGGAGCTGGTCGCGGCGGCGCTGCGCAAAGCCGCCTCGGCCCGGAGCCGGGCATGAGCGATTCGCCCGACATCGGCGCCAACCGGATCCGCACGCCGGGGATCGAGGAGCCGGTCCCGGTCGACGCCGAGGTTCGGGTCCACGACGCCCGGGCCGACGTCCCCGACGAGGACCTCGACCGTTCGCTGCGGCCGCCGACCCTGGCCGACTTCGTCAACCAGGCCCAGGTCACCGATCAGCTGGCGATCTTCATCGAGGCCGCCCGCGGCCGTGGCGAGCCGCTCGACCACGTGCTCCTCGCCGGTCCTCCCGGCCTCGGCAAGACCTCGCTGGCCCACATCGTCGCCGCCGAGATGGGGGTGCCGATGGTGCAGACGGCCGGGCCGGCCCTGGAGCGCAAGGCCGACGTCGCCTCCTTCCTCACCTCGCTGGAGCCCGGCAGCGTCTTCTTCGTCGACGAGATCCACCGCCTCGGCCGCGCCGTCGAGGAGACCCTCTACCCGGCGATGGAGGACGGCGAGCTGCCGGTCGTGCTCGGCCAGGGCGCGGGCGCCCGCACCGTGACCCTGCCGCTGCCGCCCTTCACGCTGATCGGCGCCACCACCCGCGCCGGCCTGCTGACGACGCCGCTGCGCGACCGCTTCGGCGTCTCCCACCGCTTGGAGCACTACAGCCCCGACCACCTGGCTCTGATCATCGAGCGCTCGGCCGGCATCCTCGGCGTCGCGATCGACGCCGAGGGCGCGCACACGATCGCCTCCCGCTCGCGGGGGACGCCGCGGGTGGCGAACCGGCTGTTGAAGCGGGTCCGCGACTTCGCTCAGGTCAAGGGCAGCGGCGAGATCGGGGCCGCGGTCGCGATCGGGGCGCTGGAGATGCTGGAGGTCGACGCCGGCGGCCTCGACCGCAGCGACCGCGCCCTGCTCGACACGGTGGCGACCAAGTTCGCCGGCGGCCCCGTCGGCCTTTCGACTCTGGCGATCGCGATCGGCGAGGAGCAGGACACGATCGAGGACGTGCTCGAGCCCTACCTGCTGCAGCAGGGCCTGTTGAAGCGCACCCCGCGCGGCCGCGTCCTCACCCAGCGGGCCTACGATCACCTCGGCCTACCAGCCCCGGAGGGCGCCGCGAGCCTCTTCTAGCCGCGCGCTTGTAGCCTGTCGAACATGCCGTTTTTCATCTGCCCGAATTGCGGGCACCGAGAGGTAAGCGGCGAGCGAACCGCTGGTTTCAGCTCGCGCCCGAAGGGCTGCTCCAAGTGCGGCTTTGGCTTCGTCTTCGAATTACTCGACGATTATTATCCGGCGCCGAACGCGGCCTTCTTCGTCTGTGACAAGCAGGAACGCGTGATCGATGCCGGCAAGGGCAGCTTCGAGCTGACCGGGCTGACCGACGAGGACGTGATCGGGCGACCGGTGCGCGAGGTGCTCGGCCTCGACTGGATCGACCCGGGTGACGGCGACGAGAGCGCCGACACCAATGGCGACGGCGTCACCGACCCGATCGAGACCTCGCTCGAGTGGGGCGTGCGCTCGCTCGGCAAGCGCGTCGCCGTAAACGCCGAGGGCGACCTGCCGGCGAA
>DATBXZ010000218.1:0-2641 GCA_036513995.1 Solirubrobacterales bacterium
CGCCGGGGACGTCGCCAGCGGCGACCTGCCTGGGCCCGGCAGCCCCTGCGGGTCGACCGCGCCCGTCGACGTTCTCGACGACTCGGAAGCCGCCGGCGCCGACGAGGGGCGGGGGATGGCGCAGATCGTCCACGACCTCGCACCCGGCGCCGCACTCGACTTCGCCACCGCCTTCACCGGCGAACTCGCCTTCGCCGCCAACATCAGGGCGCTCGCCGCCGCCGGCGCCAAGGTCATCGCCGACGACGTCGCCTACTTCGAAGAGCCGTTCTTCCAGGACGGGCCGGTGGCGGTGGCGGTCGACGAAGCTGCGGCGGCGGGTGTCTCCTACTTCACGGCGGCCGGGAACGACAACCTGATCGACTCGGCGGGGCGCGACATCGCCTCCTGGGAAGCGCCGGCCTTCCGCGACTCCGGGAGCTGCCCCGCCGGACTGCTGGCGCTGCCCCAATTCGGCGCGGGCCACTGCATGGACTTCAATCCCGGGCCGGGGAAAGACGACACCTTCGGCATCACCGTCTCCAAAGGGGCAACGCTGACCCTCGACCTGCAGTGGGCCGAACCGTGGAACGGGGTCGACACCGACCTCGATGCCTTCCTGCTCGACTCCAAAGGCAAACCGCTGAAAGTGGAAGTGGGCTCGCAGGAATTCGTGGTAGGCGCCACCGGCGACAACCTCTCCACCCAGCGTCCGGTCGAGATCCTCCAGTGGGAAAACGACACCGGCTCCAGCGCCGAAGTCCAGCTGGCGATCGACGACTGCTTCGGAGCCTGCAACCCGGGCGCGGGAGCCGCGGCGGCGCCGCGGCTCAAGCTTGCGATGCTCGAGAACGGCTACGGGGTGACGGAGACCGAGTACCCGGAATCCTCGGGAGGCGACACGGTTGGTCCGACCGTCTTCGGGCATGCCGGCGCCAGCGGCGCGATCGCGGTCGGCGCCGTCGGCTATGACGCCGGGGTCGAACCGGAGCGCTACTCCTCGCGGGGGCCGGTCCACCACTACTTCGGCCCGGTCTCCGGCGCCACCGCGGCGCCCGCGATCGATCAGACGATCCCCAAGCCCGACCTCGCCGCGACCGACTGTGGCGCGACGACGTTCTTCGCCCGGCTCGAAGCGGGGGTCTGGCGCTTCTGCGGCACCTCGGCCGCGGCGCCGCACGCCGCCGCGGTGGCGGCGCTGGCGCGGCAGGCCGACCCGGGTGCGAGCGCCGACGCGGTGCGGGCAGCGCTGACGGGGACCGCCCACCGGGGTGCCGGCTCGGACCCCGACGCCGTCGGCTCAGGGCTCCTCGACGCCTACGGAGCCGTCGCGGCGCTGCCGCTGCCGCCGAAGATCACGATCACCAAGGCGTCGGCGCCGCTCAGCGACGCCGACGCCGCCGCCCACACCGGCAGCGGCGGTATCGCCAGGTCCACGATCGGCCCCAAGCGGCCGCGGGCGAGGATCGTCAAGCATCCTCCGAGGCTGATCCGCACCCATCGCCGCAGCGTCCGCGCCAGCTTCCGCTTCGCCGCCAGCGCGGCCGGCGTCACCTTCGTCTGCAAAGTCGACCGTGGTCTGCTGCACTTCTGTGGTCCCAGGTTCTCGCGCCGCTTCGGCGCCGGTGCGCACGTGCTCGAGGTCCGCGCCAGCGACGCCGCCGGCAACGTCGATCGCACCGCCTCCGTGTTCCGCTTTCGCGTCAAGCGACTTGGTTGAGCGGCCTGTCCGCGAGCTCAGGACGCGTTGCGGGCGGCCTGGCGCCGCATCGCCCAGTGCCCGCCCAGGAGCAGCGCCAGCAGCCCGGCGGCGGTGCCGATCACCAGCGGGTCGGTCAGCGAGAGGCTCTCGAGGCGGGTGCCGAAGTAGACCGAGATCGCGGTTATCGGCAAGTAGCCGACCGCCGTCGTCCAGACGAAGCGCCAGAGCGGCACCCGGGCGGCACCGGCGGCGTAGCAGACGATGCTGAAGGGGAAGATCGGGATCAGCCGCATCCCGATCAGCAGAGTCGGGCCGCCGCGCTCGATCGACGCCTCGATCCGCTCGAAGCGCTCGACGCCGACCCAACGGTCCAGCAGCGGCCGCGCCACCGAGCGGCCGACCGCGAAGCACAGCAGGGCGGAGAGCAGCCAGCCGGCCATCATCAGCACCAGGGCGGGGAGGAACCCGTAGGCGAAGCCGGCGGCAGCGTCGACGATCTCCGCCGGGTAGAAGACGACGGCATGGATCAGGGTTAGCCCGACGATCAGCAGCGGCCCCCAGGCGCCGAGGCTGTCGATCTCCTCGCGGACCTGTGCCTGGTCGCCGTGGAGCGCGGCGGTGAAGGCCTGGTGCAGGGCGGGAACCGCCAGTACCAGGGCGGCCAGCAGAGCGATCCCGGCAAGGGTGACCCCGATCTCCGCGAGCGGCACGCGCGGCTTGGCCTCGTCCTTCACCGCCGCAGTATCTAGGAGGGACCTAGCCGCGCAGCCGCTCGGCGAGGCCGGAGTGGCGGCCGCCGCTGTCGTCGCGCCGCACCGCCGCCTCCAGGGCGCCTGGGTCGCCGACCAGCACGCAGCTGTTGCGGGCGCGGGTGATCGCGGTATAGAGCAGGGGCCGGGTCAGCATCCGCGAGTGCGAGCGGTGGCAGACGCCGACCACGACCGGCACCTCGCAGCCCTG
>DATBXZ010000219.1:0-12003 GCA_036513995.1 Solirubrobacterales bacterium
CGACCCAGGCCGCCGCGACGGCCGCATCGTCGCCGAGAGCTCCGAGGCGGAGCGCCGCGCTCGCCCCGTCTCGCTGCCGGACGCCCTCGACCCCGGCTTTGCCGAGGCGCTGCGGCGCGCCGGCGTCGAGTCCCTCTACACCCACCAGCTCGAGGCCTGGGAGACCGCCGCCCATTCCAACCTGGTGATCACCAGCGGCACCGCCTCGGGCAAGAGCCTGGCCTTCAACCTGCCGGTGCTCGACGGCATCGCCCGCGAGCCGAAACGGCGCGCCCTCTACCTCTACCCGACCAAGGCGCTGGCCCAGGACCAAGCGCGCAAGCTGGCGCTGCTGCGCCCACCCGGCCTGCGCGAGGCGATCTACGACGGCGATACGCCGAAGGAAGAGCGCCCCGCGATCCGCCGCCGCAACAACCTCGTCCTCACCAACCCGGACATGCTCCACGTCGCCGTCCTCCCCCACCACAAGCGCTGGGGCGACTTCCTCGCCAACCTCGAGTGGGTGGTCGTCGACGAGGCCCACACCTACCGCGGCGTCTTCGGCTCCCACGTCGCCAACGTGCTGCGACGGCTGCGGCGGGTGGCGCGCTTCTACGGCTCCGAGCCGCGCTTCCTGCTCGCCTCGGCGACGATCGCCAACCCGGTCGAGCTGGCCGAGCGGCTGGTCGGGACGCCGTTCGAGCTGATCGACGACGACGGTGCGCCGCGGGCCGGGCGCGAGGTGGCGATGTGGAACCCGCCGCTGCTCGACGAGGCCACGGGCGCCCGTCGCTCGGCGCTCTCGGAGGCGGCCGACCTGCTGGCCGAGCTGGTCTCGCAGGGGGTGCGGACGATCTGCTTCCTCAAAAGCCGGCGCGGGATCGAGTTGATCCAGCGCTTCGCCCGCGAAAACCTCGAGCGCCGCGGCAAGCCGGAGCTGGCGGCGCGGATCGCCCCCTACCGCGGCGGCTACACGCCGCAGCAGCGGCGCGAGATCGAGGCGCGCTTGACCAGCGGCGAGCTGCTGGCGGTGGTCGCGACCGACGCCCTCGAGCTGGGGATCGACATCGGCGAGCTGGAGGCGGCGATCTGCGTCACCTTTCCCGGCACCGTCGCCAGCCTGCGGCAGATGTGGGGGAGGGCGGGACGCCGCCGCCGCGGGCTCGCCGTCTACGTCGCCGGCCAGGACGCGCTCGACCAGTTCTTCTGCCGCCACCCGGAGGAGTTCCTGGAGCGGCCGGTGGAGGCGGCGATCCTCGACCCCGCCAACGAGCAGATCGCCTCCCGGCATCTCGTCGCGGCCGCCTACGAGCTGCCGCTGAGCGACGCCGACGAGGAGTTCTTCGGCGACGGCTGGCGCGAGCGGGCGGAGCGGCTGCTGGCGGCGGGGGAGCTGCGCAGCGCCGGTGGCGGCCTGCTGCCGCGCCGCAGCGAGTTCGTCGCCAACCGGATCGCCCTGCGCTCGGCCTCGGCCGACTCGATCGCGGTGATCGAGCGCGAGTCGGGAGAGATGCTGGGGATGGTCGAGGCCGAGCGCGCCTTCACGACGATCCACCCCGGGGCGATCTACCTCCACCTCGGCCGCTCCTACGAGGTCGAGCGGCTCGACATAGAGGAGCGGCAGGCGATCGTCTCCAGCTTCGACGGCGACTGGTACACGCGCCCGAAAAAGGAGACCGAGATCTACATCGAACGCACCCGCGAGCAGCGCCAGGTGGCGGGCGTGCAACTCAACTTCGGCGACGTCTCCGTGACCGAGCAGGTGATCGCCTTCCAGCGGGTCTCGATCTCCGAGCAGGAGCCGATCGACATCGTCGCCCTCGAGCTGCCGGAGCAGAGCTTCGTCACCCAGGCGCTCTGGTATGTGCTGCCGGAGAAGCTCAGCGGAGCGCTCCCCGGCGACGCTCTGCTCGGCTCCCTGCACGCGACCGAGCACGGACAGATCGCGGTACTGCCGCTGATCGCGATGTGCGACCGCTGGGATATCGGCGGCCTCTCCACCAACGTTCACTTCCAGACCGGCCGGGCGACGATCTTCATCTACGACGGCCACCCCGGCGGCGTCGGCATCACCCAGCGCGGCTACGAGCAGTTCGAGCGCCTGCTCGGCGACGCCTCGCGCCTGATCGCCGAGTGCCCCTGCGAGTCCGGCTGCCCCTCCTGCGTGCAGAGCCCCAAGTGCGGCAACCTCAACGAACCCCTGCACAAGGCGGGCGCGCTGGAGCTGATGGGCCTGATGCGCGGGCGTGTGTGAGGTATCCCGCCACAAGCTCACACACGCCTCTCGTCAGGGCCAAAGTTGGCGCAGGGCGAGGATCGCGAAGGCGTGGGACCAGGCGAGTGGGGTGGTGGAGACGGGGACGCCGGTGTGAGCGTCGAGGCGCTCGGGGAGGGCGCCGGCCGGAGTCGAGGCGCGGCGCAGGTCGCCGAGCAGGCGCAGCGCCTGCCGCCGTTCGCCCAGCGCGGCGAGGCTCCAGGCGGTCCAGGCCGTCGGCGCCGTCCAGGGGTCGGTGCCGGGCCAGGCTGCGCCGGGAGCGATCCCGAACCGCGTCTGGTCGCGGGTGAGGCGAAGCAGGGTGCGACGGACGGCTGGGAAGGACGCCGGTCGGGGGAACGGCCGCACCGCCCACGCTGCCGCGGAGTCGAGGCCGGAATCCGGGTTGCCGGCCTTGCGGACGAGCCCACGGGAAGTCGCGAAAGGCTCGAGCGGGTGGCCGGTAGCGATCGCGTTGGCGAGGAAATCCCCGGGCGCGCCCTCCTGGTAGTCGGCGCGGTTGCGCCATGAGGCGCCGGAGGGCAGGACGTCGGCCCGGGCTCTCGCCGGCGATAGGGGCGCGAGGCCGGTGGCACGCGCGGCCAAAGCGACCCAGCCGGCAGCATCGCCTTGGGCCTCGCGCCCAGCCACCGGCGTTCCGTCGCCGTGAAAGCGGGCCGCCGCGCCGAGGTCGAGCCCGAGCAGGAAGCGAGCGATGCGCCGGGCCTCAGAGCGATAGCCGGCCGTCGCGAAGGCGAGCGCGGCGGTTCCCGCATCGCGCGGCCAGACATAGGCCCAGCCATCCCGCGCTCCCGCCGCGACCGTGCCGGTGCGGCGGTCGGTCAGCGCCCGCAGGGTCAGCAGCGAGCGCCGGTACATCCGCCGAGCCCAGGGGGGCGCTGCCGGTGAGAGGGGCCGTGCCCGCGAGAGCCAGCGCCGCTCGGACTCGGTGGCCGCGCTGACGGTGCTCCTCGCCATACGGTCGTTGCAACCAAGCCGCGACTCGGCGGCGGGTTCCCGCGACCGGATCGAAACCCGGCCTCCGTCGGTCGAGCTCGTCAGGCAGGCGAGCGAGGCACCGCGGGCGGCGTAGACGACCGCCACCCGGACTGAGTCGAACCGCGCCACCGTGCGCACCACGTTCGTCCCAGGCAGGTAGCGCTGGGTGACCGAGTCCGCTCGCCACAGCGGCTGCGCCGGCCCCCCGTCGATGCTGACCCGCGGCACGATCCCGGTATCGGCCGGCACGGTTCCCGCGGCCTGCCGGTCGGTCGGGTTGTCGATCAGTGCCCGTCCCGCGGGCCCCGGCACCCGCAGATCGACGACGTCGCCGTAGGCGTCGATCGCCGCCGTCAGCCCACCGCTCCCGACCACCGCCGTGCCGAGGAACGGGGGAGGCAGCCCGGGGAGCGCCGCCGGGGTATGTGGATCGGCCGAAGACCCGCCCGAGACGACCGCCACCCCCACCGCTCCGGCAACGATTACCGCCAGCGCTGCACGAGTCCAGGCCACGCACCAATGCAATCAGCTGTAGATACCCGGCTGGCCTCTCGCGCGCTAGCCGCGTGCGGGCCTGTTGCGCTCGGCCAACAGCACCATCAGCAACTCCGCCAACTCGTCGGCAAAGCGGCGATTGACGGGGCCGCTCGCGGCCAGCAGGCGGTACCACAGGGCACCGAAGAAGACCTCGGCGATCAGCTCGAGGTCTTCTTCGGTGCCGATCTCACCACGGGCCTGGGCACGGCTCAGGAGCTCGACCATCACTCCCCGACGCTGTGCCAGGAACCCATCCCGAAAGGAGCGCGCAAAGGACTCATCGAGCTGGGCCTCGGCCATCAGAGCTACGAGCAACTGCGCGGTCCGTCCGCGGCCGCCGAGCACGCTGCGCCTGACGAATACGCGCAACTCCTCCGCCAGGGTGCCGGCGTCGGGCAGTGGGGCGATCGCCGCGGCACCCTCGTTTAGCGCCTCGAGCACGATCGCCGCCTTGTTTGGCCACCAGCGGTAGATGGTCTGCTTGCTGACCGCAGCGCGGCGGGCGATGCCCTCCATCGTCAGCGCCGGGTAGCCGCCCTCCTCGACCAGCTCGAGCGCCGCCCCGAGGACCGCGCCTCGCGCCGCCTCGCTGCGTGGACGCCCCGGGCCACTCATCGTCCAAGAATAGCTAGACGCAGCGTCCTGTTATTATTTCGAGACGTGGCGTCTTCTATTTGGCCGGACAGCGTCGAGACCATCCTCCGCGGCGAGCACGCCGTCATGCTCGGCTACGTGACGCCGGCGCACGGTGTCGTGCTCACCCCGGTCACCAACTTCGCCCTGCACGATCGCGAGGCCGGCACGGTCTCGATCAGCACCTCGGTCGGCGCTCCGAAGAAGCTGGCCCGCATCCGCGCCAATCCCAATGTCGCCCTTGCCTTCCATACCCGCGCCCATGCCGATCACGGGCGCCCTGAGTATGCGCTCGTCCAGGGCCGCGCAGCCGTCGGCCCGCCGGTCGATGACTACCCATCGACCGTGCTCGAGCAGTGGGAGCGCATCGAGCCCTGGGGCTCGCTCGGCCCGTTGGCCAAGCGCTGGCTGCGCCTCTACGGGCGCCGGGTCGAGGTCAAGGTCAACGTCGAGCGAGTCGTGGTTTGGCCCGACCTGGCTTGTGCCGGGGCCTCCGAGGCCTTCGGCCAGACGCTCCCTGCGACCCCGCCCTCGACGCAGGTGGCTCCGGCAAAGGGCACCGGCCCTCGTATCGCCCACCGGCGCGCCGCCTGGGAGGCTCGGCGCCTCCCGAACGTCCTGCTTGGCTGGGTGGGCGCCGACGAGCGCCCGATGATCGTCCCCGTAAGCATCGGGTCGACTACCCGCGAGGGCATCCAGCTGCTCGCGGCGCCTGGCCTGCTGCCGCCGGGTGCGCGGCGCGCCGGCCTGACCGCGCACTGGTTCTCGCGCGGTGTCAGCGGTCAGCGCCAGATCGTCCACACCGGCTGGCTCGACGGCACAACCTATGCCCCGCACACCCGCGCCTCCTACTTGATGCCACCCTCGCGCACGGTCTACAGAGTCGCTGTCGGCGCCGCGACGCGCATGCGCCACCGTCGCAGCGTCCGCGCCGGGCAAGCGCGCTGAGGGTTGTCAGCCCGTCCCCTCGCTGTACATGCCGCGCTGAAACAGCGCCGAGCTCGCTCGGTTCCAGCGCTCGAGCATCTCCGGGCTGCGGTAGGGCTCGGGCAGGTGACGGTCGATTGCAGCCTCGAACATCACCGTGGCCAGGTTCAGCACCACCGTGTGCAGGGCGACCCAGAGCAGGTCGGCGCCCTCGCGCAGCATCCCCTCCTCGTCCAATCGCCGCCACTGCGCCGTCGCGATCGCGACGAAGGCGTCGAACAACCGTAGACCCGCTTCTTCGCTCTCGCTGATCGACCGCGCGACGTAGCGCAGCATGTTCGGCTCGTCACGAACGATCGCCGTCACCCGGTCGCCGAGCTCCTTTTGAATCTCGAATGCCGAGCAGGCCTCGGGGAAGTCCCGGAAGCTCTCCGTTGCGATTTCGAGGACCCGCTCGTCAACGGCTTCGCGCAGGGCCGCCTTGGTGGGGAAGTGATGCTGCACCATGCCGGGGGAGACGCCCGCCGCCGCGGCGACGTCGCGGACCGAGGTCGCCGCGACGCCGTCCCCGGCGAAGCCTTCGAGAGCCGCTTCCCGAATCCGCGTGGCGCTGCTCGCACCCTTCATCTCCGACTTAACCATACGGTTGTATTGTACTTCCAATACGTATGTATTGGCAACCTGAGGAGCGAAACGATGAGCGAGCGCGGACGGCAGTGGAGCGCGGCGATGGGTGCGGTAGGGATCGTCCTCGTGCTGGGCGCGCTCTTCCTTCCCGGCTCGCCGCCCAAAACCAGCGACTCCGTTCGCCACCTCACCACGGTCTTCGTCGACAAGCGTCGGCTCTTCTTGGTCGACACCTACCTCGCGGCGCTCGGCGCCCTCGCCTTCCTCTGGTTCCTCGCTCCGCTATATGAGTTCCTCGCTCGGCGTGGACGTAACCAGGGTGTCGCCACCGTCGCCGCGCTGGGTGGTGCGATGGCGATGCTCTTGGTCCTGGTCGGAGTCGCGATCACCACCGGCCTTGTCATCAACGCCACCGGCATGCATGACCCCGCCGTCGTCCGGGCTTTTGCGGACACGACCAACGTCCTGATCGAGCTAAGCAAGTTCGGCCTCGCAGCCCTGATCCTCGCCACGGTCGCGGTTGCCGCGCAGGCCGGGCTACTTCCCCGGCCGATGCGGGCTGTGGGTCTCGCGGCGAGTGCCCTGCTGATCTTCAGCGCTCTGCCGCCACTGCTCTTCGACAGCGGCATCCTCCAGTTCGGTGGCGGCGTCGAGGTGCTCGCTGCAGCGCCCGCGGCGCTCTGGTTGGTCTGGCTCAGCCTCGTGATCGCCCGCTCGAGCCCGAGCGATCGTGCCTAGGACCCTCTTCTCGCCGTCACCGCCTCGCTCGGGGAGAGGGAAATCGCCGTCCCGCAGGGTGGTCAAAAAATGGCGAGGGCGGGATTCGAACCCGCGACACCACGATTTTCAGTCGTGTGCTCTACCAACTGAGCTACCTCGCCGTGAACCGGAAGCCGCGGCAGAAAGCGGAAATCCCGACCGTGGAATCGAGGCATTCTATAGCTCCGACTGGAGCCTGATGTCTCCTTCTACGCAGTCGATCTAGCGGTTCAGCCAGGCACAGCGCCGCTGGTGAACTTGGCACGGGTGTGTCGGGCGGCCGGGCGTCCCGTCCTCGAGGCGGACGTGGATGAAGTAGGGCGCCGCCTCGAGTAGCAATGGCGTGCTTCTCATGGTCACGATGGTAGAGGCGAATGGCCGTCGAGCTCGGCGGCCAGCGCGTCGACCCGGCGGGCGATCTCGTCGCGGGTGCGGCGGACCTCCTCGAGCGGCTGGCCCTTTGGGTCCGGCAAGTCCCAGTCGAGGTAGCGCTTGGCCGGGATGTAGGGGCATGCGTCGCCGCAGCCCATCGTCACCACCACGTCCGCCCACTCGGCGTCCTTCTCGCTCAGCTTGCGTGGGACGCGGTCGCTGAGGTCGATCCCCAGCTCCGCCATCGCCTCGACCACCTCGGGATGAACCCGCTCGCCCGGCGTCGTTCCGGCCGAGCGCGCCTTGTGGCGGCCTGCCGCCGCCCGCGCGAACAGGGCCTCGCTCATCTGCGAGCGCCCGGCGTTGTGCAGGCAGACGAACAGCGCCCGCATCATTCCGCTCCCAGGTGCGCAGCCCCGCCGCGGACCACTTGGTAGGCGAGGGCGCCGGCGGCGGCGCCGAGGAGCGGGGCGGCGATGTAGATCCAGAGGTCGTGGAAGCTGCCGGTGACGAGGGCCGGGCCGATCGAGCGCGCGGGGTTCATCGAGGCGCCGGTGATCGGTCCCCCGAAGAGGGCGTCGAGGCCGATCACGCCGCCGATCGCGATTGCCGCGCCGGCGCCCACGGCCCGCGTGTCGGTCGCCACGGCCATGATCGTGAACATCAGGAAAGCGGTGAGGATCGCCTCGTAGGCGAAGGCGCTGCCGGCGCCGACGGGGGGCATCGTCGCTCCCAACGCCGCTGGCTCGCTCGGCCAGATCGCCAGCAGCAGCGCCGCCGCCGCAATCGCTCCCAGCAGCTGGGCGCCCATATAAGAGACGGCCTCGCGGGCCGGTAGGTGTCGCGTCAGCGTGAAGGCGAGCGTCACCGCCGGGTTGAGGTGGGCGCCGGAGAGGTGGCCGGTCGCGTAGACCATCGCCATGATCACCAGGCCGAAGACGAAGGCGATGCCGACGGTTCCGAGCGTGCCCGGGTGCTCGGCCTCGGTGACGATCGCCCCGCAGCCCGCGAAGACCAGCGCGAAGGCCCCGATCGCCTCGGCGGCGGCGCGACGGGCGAGGTGGGGGCGCCCCGTCACTCGAAGACGTCGCGGACGGAGTCCAGCGCACCGGGCACGAGACTGAAGTAGCTGTAGGTGCCGCGGGTCTCGCGCGCGACCAGCCCGGCCGCGAGCAGCTGCTTGAGGTGGTGGCTGACGGTGCCCTGAGAGAGCCCGAGTAGCGGTTGTACCTCGCAGACGCAGACCGGCTCCCCGCTCGCGCGCAGCAGCAGGTTGACGATCCGAAGCCGGTGGCGGTCGGCGAGCGCCTTCAGCACCGCCTCCATCTCCACCGCCCGCTCCTCCGACAGCGTTGCCCCGGCCAGCGGCGTGCAGCACTCGATCACCGGGAGGTCGGTCACGGGCGGACCGTAGCACCATTCATTGATAGATATCAATGAATTTGTTCAACTCGCGAGCGCCGAGGTCGGGAAGATGTCGATGGCGTCATCGCGCGCGCTAAGTCGAGAGACTTCACGCCGATGCGATCGCTTCCCCACGACCCCCGCAAGCTGGCGGCGATCTACGCGGGCGGCGTCGTCGGGGCGTTGATTCGCGTCGGGCTGGCGCAGGTGGCGTCGACGAGCCCGGGGCAGTGGCCGTGGGCGACCTTCGCCGTGAACATGGTCGGGGCGCTGCTGCTCGGCTACTTCTTCACCCTGTTCCGGGAGCACCCCGAGGAGAGCCTCCATCACCCGTTCCTGGGCATTGGCCTCTGCGGCACCCTGACCACCTTCTCGACCATGCAGCTGGAGCTCTACGAGATGGTCGACGGCGGTCACCTCGGCCTCGCCGCGGCCTACTGCGCGGTCACCGTCGCGGTCGGCTACCTCTGCGTCCGCCTCGGGATCGAGCTCGAGCGGCGGCGGGGCGACTTATTACCCCTATACGGAGACAAGTCGCCCAGGGACGGTCGGCGATGACCGCACCGGCCTGGATCGCCGTCGGCCTGCTTGGCGGCCTCGCCGCCGCGGCCCGTTTCGCGATCGACGCCGAGGTCTCGGCCCGGCTCGCCGCCCCGTTCCCGCTCGGCATCCTCGCCGTCAACCTCAGTGGGGCTCTTGCGCTCGGAATCGTCGCCGGGATCGCCCTGCACGGCGCGGCGCTGACGATCGTCGCCGGCGGCGGCATCGGCTCCTTCACCACCTTCTCGACCTGGATCCTCGACTCGCACCGGCTCGGCGCGGCCGGTCTGGCCCGCATCGCCTGGCTCAACATCGGCGGCTCGATCGTCCTCGGCTTCGCCGCCGTCGCCCTGGGCCACTGGCTCGGCGGCGTCCTGTAGCCGACCCCAAAGTCGTCCGCCTGCGTCTTTACTTTGGATCGGGAGATGGACGAGCAGACGCTTATCCCGACTCCCGAGCAGACGGCGATCCCGACCCCGCCGGAACGGGTGGCGCTGCGCGACCTCGAGGACGGCCAGCGCGTGCGCGGCGTCTACGCGGTGCGCCAGCGCGAGCTACGGCGCAAGCGCAACGGCCAGCCTTGGCTGCGCCTCTCGGTCGGGGACGCGAGCGGCGCCGCCGAGGCGGTCTGCTGGGTGGACGCGGAGGCGTTCTACGCGCTCTGCGCGACCGGCGCCGCCGTCTTCATCAGCGGCGTCTTCGAGATGAGCGACCGCTGGGGGGCGAAGATCAAGGTCGCCGAGCTGCGCGAGGCGGCGGCGCACGAGTACGACCCCGACGAACTGGCGCCCGACTCCGACGTCTCGCTGGAGCAGCTGGAGGCCGACCTGCGCTCGCTGCTGGCGACGATCCAGGAGCCACAGCTGCGAGCGCTGCTCGATTCCTTCTTCTCCGAGGGCTCGCCGACCTGGGCCCGCTTCCGCGACGCGCCGGCGGCGAAGGTCTACCACCAGGCCTATCGCCACGGGCTGCTCGAGCACACGCTCTCGGTCGCCCAGGCGGTCAGTGCCGCCTCCAACTTCTTTCCGGGCATCGACCGCGACGTCGCCGTCACCGGCGCCCTCCTGCACGACATCGGTAAGACCGAGGCCTACAACGACGACCCGCTGGCGATCGACCTCACCGACCTCGGCCGCCTCCAGGGCGAGATCCCGCATGGCTACTACCTGGTGCGCCGTCAGATCGAGGAGATCCCCGGCTTCGACCCCGCGCTCGCCCAGTGCGTGCTCCACATCATCCTCAGCCACCACGGCCAGCTCGAGCACGGCTCCCCGGTCGTCCCCGCCACCCGCGAGGCCGTCCTCGTCCACATGATCGACAACCTCGGCGGCCGCCTCGGCAGCTTCGACCGCCTCGAGCGCCAGCTCCCCGCAGGAGAGTCCTGGTCGGGCTTCGACAGGGCCCTCTCGGGCAGTGCCTACTTCGGCCAGCGCGCAGCCTGAAGCTCTAAGCCGTCGCTGGACGCCCGATAACGGCGTCTCAGAACTTCACGGTGCAGTGCTGGATCTTCTGCACGTTCCCATGTGACCGCTTGATGCAGCGGACCAGGCGCTTCGGGTTGCCCTCGTGCTTGGCCACGTGGAAGGAGCGCTGGATCTGGATCTGAACCTGCCTGTCGACGTCGTCGAAGGTCTTCTGGATTTCACCGAGCCCGTTCTTGCCGAATGACCTTTCGAAGGTCTTGTTGGCGCTGTTGATCGCGTTGTCGGTCGTGTGCAGGACCGGCTTGACGATGAAGAAGTAGGCCGCGGCGAGGATGCCAACGCTGACCAGAAGCCGGATAACGCCGGAAGTGAGGGTGCCGAAGAGGTTGCGCAGGATGTCCATGGCAGCGGCCGCAGACTATCCTGCGACCCGTGGCGAAGGACACCGAGAAGCTGATTCGCCAGCTCTCGCTGATCTCGTTCCTGATGGCCCAAGGCAGGCCAGTTTCGGCGCTGGAGATCAAGCGGGAGGTGGAGGGGTACAGCGATATGAACGAGGACGCGTTCGCGCGGCGCTTCTACGCGGACCGGGCCGAGCTGGAAAGCCTCGGCATCCAGCTCGGGGTCGAGAAGCCGGGGGAGGGCTTCTTCGAGGCCGAGCTCTACTCGCTGCCGCCGGAGAACTTCTACCTCGACGCGATCAAATTCAGCGACGAGGAGCTGGCGGCACTGAGCACGGCGCTGCTGCTGCTGACGGACGGCGGCTTCGCCTACGCCGAGCCGCTGCGGCTGGCCCTGCAGCAGGTCGCCTGGGGGCACCCGAACCCGCTCAGCGACGCCGAGCGCGCGCCGGTCGAGATGGCGATGACCGCCTCCGCCGGCGGCCGCGACCTCTCCCAGCGCCTCTCCAAGATCGAGACCGCGATCAGCCGCCGCAAGACGATCGAGTTCACCTACTACACGATGGAGCGGGGCGAGACCGAGAAGCGCAAGGTCGACCCCTACCACCTGGTCTTCCGCGGCGGCCAGTTCTATTTGATCGGCCTCTCGCACGAGCGAGAGGCGGTACGGGTCTTCCGCCTCTCCCGGATCCAGGGCAAGGTCGGCTACGCCTCCAAGGCCGAGCACGACTTCTCCCCGCCCGAGGACTTCGATCGCCGCGACTACGGCAGCCGCGCCGACTGGCAGCTGGGGGAGGAGCGCGGGGTCGCCAAGATCTTCATCCGCGAGCGGATCGCCTGGCTGATCGAGCGCGACTACGGTGGCTATGGAACCTTACGGCCGGCGGTCAAGTCGGACGGCGCGCCCGGCAAGGGCCAGATCTTCGAAACTGGCTACGCCTCGGTCCGCGAGCTGATCGCCTGGGTCCTGCGCTGGCGCCAGAACGCGGCGGTGCTCGCCCCCGACGACCTGCGCGAAGAGGCCGAGACCCGGCTCTCCCTCCTGCACGACCGCCACCACAACGGCTTCGAGCCGGCCGAGATCGTCGACCGGCCGCTGCGCGATGCTCCCCGCCGCGCCCGCTCCAACGCCCGCGGCGAGGCGGCG
>DATBXZ010000220.1:0-17539 GCA_036513995.1 Solirubrobacterales bacterium
TCTGCTCGCGCAGATCCTCCATGTCGAGCCGCTCGCCGCCTTCGCCACTGTCGCCGCCACCCTGGCCGCGCTCGGTGATCTCGCGCTGCACCGCCTCGGCCTCGGCGGCGCGGAAGAAGAAGCGCTCGAAGAGCAACTCGAAGACGCGGCGGTCGTCCTGGGACTTGGCGATCGTCGCCGCCAGCGCCTCGCGGAAGTCGTCGCGCGAGGTCCAGTCGACCATCTCCAGCGCCGCGAAGGCGTCGAGGATCTCCGAGGTCCCGACCGCGACCCCCTCGCCGCGCAGCTCGTCGCAGAAGCCGAGTAGCTTCGCCGCCAGTCCGGGTGCGCCGGCGTCGGCCTTGGGCCCGTAGGGCGAGGCGGGGCTCATGTCTCGATAATAGGAGGGTGAGTACCGAGCAGGGGCAGAGCGCAGCGCTCGGCGAGATGCGCGCGGCGCGCCGCCGCCGATTCGTCGAGCGCCTCGACTTGATGGAGGCTCTCTACCGCGCCTACCTCGCCGTGATCTTCGGCGGGATCGCACTCGCGGTCATCGCCGGCTGGGTCGAGGAGGTGCCGGCAACCGCGGCGGCGATCGCGGACATGAGGAGCCATGGGCCCGCCGTGCTGGGCCTGGCGTTGGCGCTGGCGGCCCTGATCGGGCTGCGGTCCGGAGCCCGGGGTGGCCCGCTCGCGATCGAGGCGGCCGAGGTCCAGTACGTGCTGCTGGCGCCGATCGATCGCGGCGCCGCGCTGCGCCCGGCGGCGCTGCGGCAGCTGCGGATCGCCGTGCTTGCCGGCGCCGCGCTGGGCGCCGTCATCGGCAACTTCGTCTTTCGCCGGCTGCCCGGGTCGCCGGTCGAGTGGATTGCCTGCCTGGCTTTGTTTGGGGCGCTGCTCCCGATCTGCACTCTCGCCGCGGCGCTGCTCGGCTCGGGCCGCCGCCTGCGACCGGTCGTGGCGACGACGGTCGGGGTCGCGCTGATTGCCTGGTCGCTCGCCGACCTGCTGCTCGGCTCGACCACCTCGCCGGCGACGATGGCCGGGGAGGTCGGGACGCTGCCGCTGCAGGGTGGCGGTCGCCCGGTTGCCCTCGCGGGGCTGGGACTGGCGCTGGCGCTCGTCCTCGCCTGGCTCGGGGTGAGGTTTATCGGTCGGATCGCCCTCGAGGCGGCGCGGCGGCGGGCGGCGCTGACCGCCGAGCTGCGCTTCTCGGCCTCGGTGCAGGACCTCCGCACCGTCGTGCTCCTGCGCCGCCAGCTCGCCTCCGAGCGGCCGCGCCGGCGGCCCTGGATCCGGTTGCGGGCGTCGACCTCCTCCAGTCACCCGGTCTGGCGCCGCGGCTGGCAGAGCTTCCTGCGCTGGCCGCTCGGCCGCTTGGTGCGGGTCCTGGCGATCGGGGTGGCGGCCGGAGCTGCCACGGCCGGCGGCTGGAGCGGCATCACCCTGCTCCTCGTGCTGCCCGGCGCGCTGTTGATGGTCGCGGCGCTCGACCTGGTCGAGCCGCTCGCCCAGGAGGTCGATCACCCGACCCGGCGGGAATTGCTGCCGATCGCCGCCGGCTCGCTGATCCGCCGCCATCTGATCCCCTCCTGCGTGGCGATGGTGGGGGTCCTGCTGCTCGGGACGCTGTCGGCGCTCGCTCTCGGGCCCTCGGGCAGTCCCGTCGGCGTCGTCGGCCTGGCGATGCTGCTCCCGACCGCCCTGGTGCTGGTCTGCTGCGCCGCCCTCAGCACGACCAACGATCCCTATGCCTACGTCCTCAACCCGCAGCTCGGCTATGCGCAAGCGGCGGCACCGGTCGTGATCGCGATCGTCGCCGCCGGGCTCCCGGTCCTGGTCGCACGGGAAGTGGCCCGCCACGGCGGCTCGGCGCCGAGCGCCGCGATCCGCACCGAGCTCGTCCTGCTCCTGGTCGGCGTCGCGATGGCCTGGTGGCTGGGCAAACGGACGGCCGACCAGACCGCGGTGGCGGGATGATCGTCGGGGTGGACGTGCCGACCGGGTCGCAGTCGCTGCTGGTGGCCCGCGGGCTCGGCAGGACCTATGACGGCTTCACCGCGCTGAGCGCCTTCAGCCTCGAGCTGCGGACGGATGAGCTCGTCGCTCTGGTCGGCCCGAACGGAGCGGGGAAGACGACCTTCCTGACCCTGGCCGCCGGCTTGCTCGAGCCGTCCTCGGGCACGATCGCGATCGCCGGCGAGCCGGCCGGCACGATCCCGGCCCGCCGGGCGCTCTCCTATCTGCCCGACACGCCGGTCTTCTACGAAGACCTCAGCCTGGGCGAGCACCTCACCTACGTGGCTGCACTGCACGGCGTGGCCGATTCGGGAGCTCGCGCAAAACGGCTGCTGGAGCGGCTCGGACTCGAGCAGTGGGAGGACAGCCTGCCGTCGGAATTCAGCCACGGCATGCGCCAGAAGGCCTCGATCGCGATCTCCCTGGTGCGTCCGTTCTCGATCCTGCTCGCCGACGAGCCCTTCGACGGCCTCGATCCACCCAGTCGTGACGTGCTCTTCGAGCTGCTGGCCGAGGTCCGCCAGGCCGGAGCCGCGGTCGTCGTCTCGACCCACCGCCCGGACGTGATCGCCGCCGCCAGCCGCTGCGTCGGCATCCGCGACGGGCGACTCGCCTACGACGGCCCACCCGAGGCCGACGCCATCGCCGAGTTCTTCGAGTCCTAGGAGGGTCTAGCTCAGCTGCCGGCGGGGCTGCGCTCGGCCAGCTTCATCCCGACCCGCTCGGCGACCAGGTCGATGTCGGTGCGGTGCTTGACGATGATCGACATCGACTGGGCGAAGGTCTCGCGATCGATGTCCTCGGCGCCCATCAGCAGCAGCGTCCGCGCCCAGTCGATCGACTCGGCGATCGAGGGCGGCTTCTTCAGGTCCAGCGCCCGCACCATCTCGATCACCTCGACCAGCCGTCGCGCCACCGACTCCGAGAGCTCCGGCACGTGCAGGCGGACGATCTCCATCTCGCGCTCTGCCCCCGGGTAGTCGAGCCAGAGGTAGAGGCAGCGGCGCTTCAGCGCCTCGGTCAGCTCGCGCGAGTCGTTGGAGGTGAGGACGACTATCGGCATCGTCGTCGCCGCCACCTGGCCCAGCTCGGGGATCGTGATCTGGAAGTCGGAGAGCAGCTCCAGCAGCATCGCCTCGAACTCCTGGTCGGTCTTGTCGATCTCGTCGATCAGCAGCACGACCGGCTCGGGGCTGGCGATCGCCTGCATCAGCGGCCGGGTGAGCAGGAACTCGTTGCTGAAGATGTCCTCCTGGACGTCGTCCCAGCCGCCCTCGCCGCCGGCCTGGATCCGCAGCAGCTGCTTGCGGTAGTTCCACTCGTACATCGCCTTCGCCTCGTCGAGGCCCTCGTAGCACTGCAGCCGCACCAGCTCGCGACCGGTGGCGCGCGAGAGAGCCTTGGCCAGCTCGGTCTTGCCGACCCCCGCCGGGCCCTCGACCAGGACCGGCTTGCCGAGCTCCTGGGCGAGGTAGGAGACCAGCGCCGCCGGCTCGTCGGCGAGGTAGCCGACCCCGGCCAGCGCCTCCTTCACCTCCGCCACAGAGCTCTCGGCCATGGCGGCGATGATAATCCGCCTCCGTGCTCGACCTTGCCACGCCCCTCGCCGACCTCTTCCCGCACAGCCCCGGCCCCTACATCGCGCTGATGCTGGCGGGCTTCGCGTTCGGCATCGCCGGCCACGTGCTGCGGGTCAAATGGCTGATTGCCTCCGGCGTGATCCTGATCTTCCTCGGTGCTCTCCTGTTCCCGCTGGCGGCCAACCTGACGACGCAGAACCGGCCGCCGCCGATCGAAGAATCGCGCGGCGACTCCGGCCCCTGAGGCTACGATCGGGGGAATGGGGCAGCTCGACGAAGTCGACCTCGGCCTCTCGCTCAGTCGCAAGGAGGAGGAGCGGGAGCTGAGAGCCGCCTGGAAGCGGCTCTCGCAACTGCGGCTCACCCTCGGCGGCCTGATCGGGGCCAGGGAGCTCGGGCCGCCGCTCTGCGTCGTCTTCGAGGGCTGGGACGCCTCCGGCAAGGGCGGCGCGATCAAGAGGCTGACCAGCCCACTCGACCCTCGCCACGTCCGCGTCGCCCAGTTCGCGGCGCCGAGCGAGGACGAGAAGCGCCACCACTTCCTCCACCGCTTCGCCCCGGCGCTGCCCGGCTGGGGTGGGATGAGCGTCTTCGACCGCTCCTGGTACGGCCGCGTCCTGGTCGAGCGGGTGGAGGGATACGCCAGCCCCGAGCAGTGGCAGCGCGCCTACGAGGAGATCGTCGCCTTCGAGCACGGCCTCGCCGAGGAGGGCGCGATCGTCGTCAAGCTCTGGTTGCAGATCTCGCCCGAGGAGCAGCTGAAGCGCTTCGAAGCGCGCGCCGAGGACCCGCTGCGGGCCTGGAAGCTGACCCCGGAAGACTGGGAGAACCGCGAGAGGCGCGCCGACTACGAGGAGGCGGTCGAGGAGATGCTCGACCGCACCGACCGCCGTCGCGCCCGCTGGCACCTCGTCGCAGCCGAGTCCAAGCGCTACGCCAGGGTCCGCGTTGTGCGCACCGTCAACGAGGAAATCGAAGCGGGGATGCGGCGCTGGGGGCAGGAGCCGCCGCCACCGCCCTAGAATTAGGTCCCGACCTGCCGTCGATCACGAGGAGCCCTATCCCTTGAGCCGCTTCCGCATTTTCGTGCTGCTTGCCGCGCTGGCCGCGCTGACGACCGCCTTCGCCGCCTGCGGCAGCAGCGACAAGAGCAGCGAAGACCCGCAGAAGGTCATCGACAATGCCACCCTCGAAGGGGTGAAGAGCGGCAACATCGACCTCTCGCTCGGCATCAAGGCCGAAGGCGACGAAGGCGGCGACGTTAACGTCAGCCTCTCGGGGCCGTTCGAAAGCGGCAGCAAGGGGAACCTGCCGCAACTGGCGCTGAGCGCCAGCGCCAAGGGCTCGGCCAAAGGCGAAGACATCGACTTCGAAGGCGGCCTGACGCTGCTCAGCGATCGGGCCTACGTCAACTACAAGGGCACCGAGTACGAAGTCGACCCGACCACCTTCGGCTTCGTCAAGTCGGGCTTCGAACAGGCCCAGCAGCAGGGCAGCGGCTCCGAAGGCAACCCCGCCGACGTCACCGCCTGCCAGGAAGCGGCGACCGGGCTCGAGGTCGCCGACTTCGTCGACAACCTGACCAATGACGGCAGCGCCGACGTCGACGGCACCAGCACGACCAAGGTCAGTGGCGACCTCAACGTCGGCGGCGCGATCGACGCGATCATCAAGCTGACCGAAAACCCGGCCTGCAGCAGCCAGCTCGAAGCGGCCGGCCCGCTGCCGATCGGCGAACTGGAGAAGGCCAAGGGCGAACTCACGAGCGCGGTGAAGAAAGCGCACGTCGAGGTCTACGTCGGCGACGACGACATCATCCGCAAGCTCGAAGCCGAAATGACGATCGAACCGAAGGGCAGCGGCGACGAAAAGGTCGAAGTCGACTTCAGCCTCGCGCTCGGCGGCGTCAACGAAGAACAGGACATCTCCGCCCCCTCCGGCGCCAAGCCGTTGCAGGGCCTGTTCCAGAAGCTCGGCGTCAACCCGATCGAACTGCTCGAAGCCGGCAGCAGCGGCGAAGGGCTCGGCAACCTGCTCGAAGGCGTGGCCGGCAGCGCCGCCGGCGGCGGGTCCGGCGGCGGCGAAGCGTCCTCGGGGGGATCCGCCGGCGGCGCCAGCCAGCAGGCCTACCTCGAATGCCTCAAGGGGGCGCAAACTCCCGCTGACCTGCAGAATTGCGCGAGCATGATCCAGTAGTGGGCGAGCGGCCGCGGCTCGACGCGTCCTTCCTGCGCACCCCGCTCGGCTGGCCTTACCTGCTCGTCCCGCTGATCCCGCTCGCGGTCGTGCTCTCGATCGCCGGTGCCCCGGCGACGATCGTCTTCGCCGCCTCGGCGCTGGGGATCATCCCCACGGCGGCGCTGATGGGGCGCGCCACCGAGGAGCTGGCGGCGCGTTCGGGGCCGGGCATCGGCGGCCTGCTCAACGTCACCTTCGGCAACGCTCCGGAGCTGATCATCGCCCTCTTCGCGCTCGGCCAGGGCCTGCAGGAGGTGGTCAAGGCCTCGATCGTCGGCTCGATCATCGGCAACATCCTGCTGGTGATGGGAGCGGCGATGCTGGCCGGAGGAATAGGCCGCGCCAAGCAGACTTTCAGTCGTGCCAGCGCCAGCATCCAGACTTCGATGCTGATGCTGGCCGCCGCGGCGCTGATCATGCCGGCGATCTTCGAGCTGGTCGAGGGCAAGGGCCTGCCGGCGCCGGGGGCGGAAGCGGTCCACTACGGCGGCACCGTCGAGCACCTCTCGCTGGCCGTCGCGATCGTCCTCATCGTCACCTACGTGATCGGCCTCTTCTTCTCGCTGAAGACCCACCGCGACCTCTTCAACCCCGAGTACGAGGACGAGGACAGCTGGGGCTGGTCGACGCGGACCTCGGTTATCGCGCTGGCGATCGCCGGCGTCCTGGTCGGGGTGATGTCGGAGGTCCTGGTCGGCTCGATCACCGAGGCCTCGCACTCGATTGGCCTCTCCGAGTTCTTCATCGGCGTGATCGTCGTCGCGATCGTCGGCAACGCCGCCGAGCACTGGGTCGCGGTCCTGGTCGCGATCAAAGACAAGATGGACCTGGCGGTCAACATCGCCGTCGGCTCCAGCGCCCAGGTCGCCCTCTTCGTCGCCCCGGTGCTGGTTCTCGCCTCCTTCTTCATCGGGCCCTACCCGCTGGCCCTGGTCTTCAACGGCTTCGAGCTGGGGGCGATCCTGCTGGCGATCCTGATCGCCAACCAGGTCACCCAGGATGGAGAGTCCACTTGGTTCGAGGGGGCGCAACTGCTGGCGGTCTACTTCGTGTTCGGCTTGGCTTTCTACTTCGCCTGACCGGCCGGTTAGCCTGGCCGGATGGCCGCGGTCCTCCTGCTCGTCAGCTTTGCGGTGGTTTTGGCTGGGGCGTTGCTCTTCACCAACGCGGTCGAGTGGGCTGGGCACAAGCTGAAGCTGGGGGAGGGGGCAGTCGGCAGCGTGCTGGCCGCGGTCGGCACGGCGACGCCGGAGACGCTGATCGCGATCGTCGCCCTGCTCGACGCGACCAAGGGGTCCGAAGACGTCGCGATCGGGGCGATCGTCGGCGCCCCGTTCCTGCTGGCGACGCTGGCGATGGGCCTGGTCGGCCTCTTCGCCTACATCTACCGGCAGCGGCGCGAGCAGGGTCTCGCCCTGCGGGCCCACCGTCCGACCCTGGAGCGCGACCTCCTCTTCTTCCTCGCCTTCTTCGCCGCCGCCGGCCTGCTCGCCTGGGGGCCGCCGGCGGCCGTGCGGATCCCGGTCGGGATCGCCTTCCTCGGCGCCTACGTGCTCTACGTGCGCAGCACCCTGCGCGGCGGTGGCGACGTGCAGGGAGAGGGGACGCT
This sequence comes from Solirubrobacterales bacterium, assembly GCA_036513995.1. Classification (GTDB taxonomy): domain Bacteria; phylum Actinomycetota; class Thermoleophilia; order Solirubrobacterales; family 70-9; genus VAYN01. The sequence continues at coordinate 7,426 of DATBXZ010000220.1, forward strand.
CGACCCGCTGCTCTTCGACCGCCGCGTCGAGCGCCGCTCGGACCCGGCCTTGGGGCTCTGCCTGCTGCAGCTCCTGGCCGGCCTCGGGGCGATGGTCGGCGGCGCCCACCTCTTCGTCGAACAGCTGCTCAGCATCGCCGACAGCATCGGCGTCGACGCCCTCGTCCTGGCCCTGGTCCTGGCGCCGCTGGCGACCGAGCTGCCGGAGAAGGTCAACAGCTTCTTCTGGGTGCGCGAAGGCAAGGACGCCCTCGCGCTCGGCAACGTCAGCGGCGCGATGGTCTTCCAGTCAACGATCCCGGTCGGGATCGGCCTGCTCTTCACCGACTGGTCGCTCGACGGCAACGCCGTGCTCTCGATCTGCCTCGGCCTCGCCGGCGGCCTGATCGCCTACCTCAGCCTCCACCGCGGCAACCGCTTCCGGCTGCCCGCCGTGCTCGCCTGGTTCGCCCTCTACGCCAGCTTCATCCTCGTCGTGGCGCTGAGTGCCTGAGCGCGCCGGTCAGGCGGCGGCGAGCTCGCCGAGGGCCTTGAGCACGAGGGCGTCGTGCTTTTTCGGCTGGACCTTGGGGAAGACCCGGGCGATCTTGCCGTCGGGGTCGACGATGAAGGTCGAGCGCAGCATCCCCATGTACTTCTTGCCGTACATCGACTTCTCGCCCCAGGCGCCGTAGGCGTCGGCGACCGCGTGGTCGGGGTCGCCGAGCAGGGTGAAGTCGAGGTCGTACTTACCGGCGAACTTCCCCAGCGCCGCCGGTTCGTCCGGCGAGATCCCGATCACCCGGGCGCCCGCCTCGCGGTACTCGGCGCCGCGGTCGCGGATGCCGCAGGCCTGGGTGGTACAGCCGGGCGTGTCGGCGCGGGGATAGAAGTAGACGACGACGGTCTCGCCGCGCAGGTCCGAGAGCGTCACCTCCTTGCCGTCCTGGTCGAGCAGGGTGAAGTCGGGCGCCGCGTCCCCCTCGGCCAGCATCAGTCCTCGCGGCCGGGGTCCTGGCCGTCCTCGTCCTCGTCGATCTCCTCGTCGCCCTGTTCGAGCGCGGTCTCGGAGACCGATCCGGTCGAGCCGGGGTGATAATGCGTCTGGAAGGCCTCGAGGACACGATCGCGGCCGTCCTCGTCGATCGGGATCTCGTCGGAGACGCGCACCCAGTCGGCTCCCTCGTAGGCCTCCATGTTGAAGACCTCCTGGTCGATCGAGGCGGAGTCGTCGACGACGACCACGACCTCGGTCTGCGGGTTGAAGTAGGTCCCAGGCTGCACCAGCAGCTGCTCGACCTCGTAGAGATTGTCCTCGGCACCCGCCATCAGGGCGATCCTACGAAATCTTCGAGCTGGCGTTTGGTCTCGGCCTCGACGTCGAGCGGCTCCAGCCCCTTGCGCATGCGCCGTTCGTTGCGGGTGAGGACCAGCTGGCGCACCTCGGCCCGCAGCTCCGCGTCCTGGCGGGCGCCGCTGCTGGGGGCCCGATCCGGGGCGGCGAGCAGGCGCGTGGTCTCGACCTCGACGTCGAGCGGCGCCTCGCCGCGGCGCCGCTGGCGCTCCTGTTTCGCCTCGAGCATCTGTCGCACCTCGGCGGCCTGGATCGCGGGGTCGACCGCCGGGGCCGGCCCCGAGAGGTAGCGGGGCACCAGCGGCAGCTCCTGCTCGATCGCGAACGGGCCCTTGCCGACCGAGTCCCAGCCGGCGGCGACGCGGCGCAGGAGAAGACCCGCGATCGGCGCCGCGACGCCGGTGAAGAGCAGCACCACGGCGCACTTACCGCTGGGGGACATCGCGATCACGAGATCCACGTGTTCAAGGGTAAACGGCCCATGGAAGCGGGGTCATTCGCTAACCTTGGGCCTGGTTGACTGACCAGTCAATCGGCGGAACGTTCGCCCCGGCGGCGCCCCGCTCCAAACAAGACTTAAAGCACGACGAAAAGGAGCACCGACCGGTGGTTGACTTCACCCTGACCGACGAGCAGAAGGATCTGCAGGAGCTGGCCCACAGCTTCGCCGAGAAAGACATGCGCAACGTCGCCTGGGAGCTGGACAAGGACGGCACCTGGCCACAGGACGTGATCGACAAGGCCTGGGAGGTGGGGTTGATGAACACCCACATCCCCGAGGCCTACGGCGGCCCCGGCCTCGACTACCTCTCGGGCTGCCTGATCGAGGAGGAGTTCGGTTGGGGCTGCTCCGGCATCGGCACCTCGCTGGCGGCCAACGGCCTCGCCTCCGCGCCGATCACCCTCGGCGGCTCCGAGGAGACGAAGAAGAAGTACCTCGGGATGCTGACCGAAAGCCCGAAACTGGCTTCCTTCTGCCTGACCGAGCCGGATGCCGGCTCCGATGTCAGCGGCATGAAGACCAAGGCCGTGAAGAAGGGCGACAAGTACGTCATCAGCGGCTCCAAGTGCTTCATCACCAACGGCACCTACGCCGATTACTTCACGGTGTTCGCCAAGACCGACCCCGAGGCCGGTCACCGCGGAATCAGCGCCTTCGTCGTCGACGCCGACCTCCCCGGGGTCTCCGTCGACAAGAAGGAGGACAAGATGGGCCAGCGGGCGTCCAACACCGCGACCATCTCCTTCGACGAAGTCGAGATCCCGGCCGAGAACCTCCTGGCCGAGGAAAACAAGGGCTTCAAACTGGCGATGATGACGCTCGACCGCACCCGTCCCGGCGTCTCGGCGATGGCGGTCGGCATCGGCCGCGCGGCGCTCGAGTACGCCACCGACTACTCCAAAGAAAGGGTCCAGTTCGGGGTCCCGATCGCGATGCACCAGGCGATCCAGTTCATGATCGCCGACATGGCGACCAAGGTCGAAGCGGCCCGCCTGCTGGTCTGGAACTCGGCCTTCCTGCTCGACCAGGGGCAGCGCAACAGCCGCGTCTCCTCGATGGCCAAGCGCTTCGCCGCCGACTCGGCGATGGAGATCACCGTCGACGCCGTGCAGGTCTACGGCGGCTACGGCTTCATCAAGGAGTACCCGGTCGAGAAACTGATGCGCGACGCCAAGATCATGCAGCTCTACGAGGGGACCAGCCAGATCCAGCGCCTGGTCATCGCCAAAGAAGTGCTGCTGCCGCGCCCCGTCGACGACGCTCCGGCGCCGGACGCCAAGGCGCAGGCCTCCGAGCAGAGCCAGTCCGAGCAGGCAGCCGCTACGGTCTAGGCCATGGACGCCCCCGAACGTGCCGCTGCAGGAAGGGCGGCACGTTCGCAGGTGCGTCGCTCCTCCCACGCCGCCTGGGAGCCCGCCGCGGGCCGCGCCGACCCGGTCGCGACCCTCGAGCAGCAGGCCCGCTCGCGCGTTCCCGAGCTGGTCCCGATCCGCTACGGGCGGATGTCTGCCTCGCCCTTCGCCTTCTTCCGCGGCGCCGCCGCGGTGATGGCCGCCGACCTCGCCGCCACCCCGGTCTCGGGGCTGCGGGTCCAGGCCTGCGGCGACGCCCACCTCTCCAACTTCGGCGCCTTCGCCGCCCCCGACCGCCGCCTCGTCTTCGACCTCAACGACTTCGACGAGTCGCTGCCGGGGCCGTGGGAGTGGGACGTCAAGCGGCTCGCCGCCAGCTTCGCGATCGCCGGCCGCGAAAACGGCCTCAAGCGCAAGGAGCGGGCGACGAGCCTGCTCACCGCCGGCCGTTCCTACCGCGAGGCGATGCGGACCTTCGCCTCGCAGACCAATCTCGACGTCTGGTACTCGCGGCTCGACGTCGAGTCGGTGCTGGGAGAGGTTGAGGCCGAGGAGCCCGACGCGGTGAAGCGGGTCCGCAAGGGCGTCGCCAAGGCGCGGACCAAGGACAGCCTGCGGGCGCTGGAGAAGCTCACCCACCGGGTCGACGGCGAGCTGCGGATCGTCAGCGAACCGCCGCTGATCGTCCCGGTCGAGGAGTTGATGCCACCTGGGGAGACCCGCGACCTGCGCGAGACCTTCGTCCACCTGCTCGACGCCTACCGGGAGAGCCTGCCCGCCGATCGCCAGCACCTGCTCGACGGCTATCGCTTCCGCCACATCGCCCGCAAGGTGGTCGGAGTGGGCAGCGTCGGCACCCGCGCCTGGGTGGTGCTGCTGACCGGCGCCGACGACAGCGACCCGCTCTTCCTGCAGGCGAAGGAGGCGGAGGCCTCGGTGCTCGAGCCCTACGCCGGGGCCAGCCGCTTCCGCAACCACGGGCGGCGGGTGGTCGAGGGCCAGCGACTGATGCAGGCGGCTAGCGACATCTTCCTCGGCTGGTGCCCGGCGGTGGGATTCGACGGTCGCAACCGCGACTTCTACGTGCGCCAGCTCTGGGACTGGAAGCGCTCGGTCGAAGTCGAGCGCCTGAGCCCGCGCGGGCTCGAGGTCTACGCGCGGATGTGCGGCTGGACGCTGGCCCGGGCCCATGCCCGCTCCGGCGACCGGATCGCGATCGCCGCCTACCTCGGCGGCGGCGACGCCTTCGACCGGGCGATCGCCGAGTTCTCCGAGAGCTACGCCGACCAGAGCGAGCGCGACCACGCGGCGCTGGTGGCGGCGATCGACGACGGCCGCATCGAGTCCCAGGAGGCCTGAGCATGGCGCGCAAAGCGGGTGCCGGCGCCGCCGGCCTGATTCTGATGACCCTCTGCGCGGGTCAGTTCTTGATGATGCTCGACAGCTCCGTGATGAACGTCTCGATCGCCACCGTCGCCAAGGACGTCGGCACCACCGTGACCGGGATCCAGACGGCGATCACCCTCTACACGCTGGTGATGGCCTCGTTCATGATCACCGGCGGCAAGATCGGCCAGATCATCGGCCGCAAGCGCGCTTTCGCGATCGGCTGCGTGATCTACGGCTGCGGCTCGATGACCACCGCGCTGGCCCCCAACCTGACGGTGCTGTTGATCGGCTGGTCGGGCCTGGAGGGTCTCGGCGCCGCCCTGATCCTGCCTGCGATCGTCGCCCTCGTCGCCGCCAACTTCGACCGCGCCGAAAGGCCCCGCGCCTACGGTCTCGTCACCGCCGCCGCGGCGGTCGCGGTCGCGGTCGGTCCGATCGTCGGCGGCTTCTTCACCACCTACCTCTCCTGGCGCTACGTCTTCGCCGGCGAGGTGCTGATCGTGCTCGCGATCCTCGTCCTCACCCGCCGCATCGCGGCGGGTGAGCCGGAGCGGAAGGTGCGGCTGGACCTGGTCGGCACCGCGCTCTCTGCCGCCGGTCTGGGGTTGGTCGTGCTCGGCGTCCTGCGCTCGGGGACCTGGGGCTTCGTCAGGGCCAAGCCCGACGCGCCCGAATGGATCGGGCTCTCGCCGGTGATCTGGCTCCTCCTCGGTGGCGCCTCCGTGCTGATGCTCTTCCTCTCCTGGGAGAACCGCCTCGTGGCCCGGGGGCGCGAGCCGCTGGTGAATCCGGCGATCTTGCGGATCTCGGTCCTGCGCGCCGGCCTCACCTCGTTCTTCTTCCAGTACTTCCTCCAGGGCGGGATGTTCTTCGCGATGCCGCTCTTCCTCTCGATCGCCCTCGGCCTCTCGGCGATCGAAACGGGGGTGCGCCTGCTGCCGCTCTCGTTCACGCTGATCCTCGCCGCCGCCGGGATCCCGAAAGTCTTCCCGGACGTCTCACCGCGCCGAGTCGTCCGCCTCGGCTTTCTCGGGATGTTCGCCGGGCTGGTGGTCCTAGTCGGCGCGCTCGAGGCCGGTGCGGGGGCGGAGATCGTCACCTTGCCGTTGCTCCTGGCGGGCCTCGGGATGGGCGCACTGGCCTCGCAGCTGGGCAGCGTCACCGTCTCCTCGGTCCCCGACGAGCAGAGCGGCGAGGTCGGCGGCCTGCAGAACACGGTCACCAACCTCGGCATCTCGGTCGGCACCGCCCTCACCGGCGCGATCATCATCGCCGCCCTCAGCTCCTCCTTCCTCACCGGCGTCGAAGAAAACCCCGCGGTGCCGAGGTCGGTCCAGGTACGGGCCTCGTCCGAGCTGTCCGGTGGCATCCCCTTCCTCTCCGACAAGGAACTGGAAGCCGCGCTCGACGAAGCCCCGGGGGTGTCGCCGCGGGCCACCGACGCGATCGTCGAAGAGAACGAAGAAGCCCGCCTGGTCGGGTTGCGAACCGCGCTCGCGGTGCTCGCCCTGCTGGCCTTGGTCGGCCTCTTCCTCACCGGCCGGATCCCGACCCGGCAGCCGGCCGCGGCGGCGGAACCCGCCGCCGCTACTTAGAAGGGCTAGCCGGCGACGCCGGCGCGGGTGCGCTGCCGCGCCGCCTTCTGGCGCGCGGTTTTGTCCAGCACGAGCTTGCGCAGGCGGACCGACTCGGGCGTCACTTCGACGCACTCGTCGTCGCGCACGAACTCCAGCGAGTTCTCCAGCGAGAGCCGGGTGGCGGGGGTGAGGCGGACCAGCAGGTCGGCGCTGGCGGCACGGACGTTGGTCTGGTGCTTTTCCTTGACGGCGTTGACGTCGAGGTCCTCCGAGCGCGAGTTCTCGCCGACGATCATCCCCTCGTAGACCTCCTCGCCGGGGCCGACGAAGAGGGTGCCGCGGTCCTGCAGGCTGAACAGCGCGAAGCTGGCGGTGCTGCCCTGGCGGTCGGCGACGAGGGCGCCGGTCGGGCGGGTGCGGAGCTCGCCCGCCCAGGGCTCCCAGCGGTCGAAGACGTGGTGGAGGATGCCGGTGCCGCGGGTCTCGGTGAGGAACTCGGTGCGAAAGCCGATCAGGCCGCGAGCCGGGACCAGGTACTCCATCCGCACCCACCCGGTCGAGTGGTTGACCATCTGCTCCAGCCGCCCCTTGCGCCCGGCCAGTAGCTGAGTGACCGAGCCGACGTGCTCCTCGGGGACGTCGATCGCCAGCCGCTCGACCGGCTCGTGGACCTTGCCGTCGACCTCGCGGGTGAGTACTCGGGGCTGGCCGGCGGTCATCTCGAAGCCCTCGCGCCGCATCAGCTCCAGCAGCACGACCAACTGCAGCTCGCCGCGGCCCTGGACCTCCCAGGCGTCCGGGCGCTCGGTGTCGAGGACGCGGATCGAGACGTTGCCGATCAACTCTTCGTCGAGCCGGTCGCGGACCTGGCGCGCGGTCAGCTTGGTCCCCTCTTTGCCGGCCAGCGGCGAAGTGTTGATGCCGAGCACGATCGAGAGCGAGGGCTCGTCGACGGTGATCACCGGCAGCGGCCGCGGGTCCTCGGGGTCGGCCAGGGTCTCGCCGATCGTCACCTCTTCCATCCCGGCGACGGCGATCAGTTCTCCCGGCCCGGCCTCTTTGGCCGCCACCCGGTCGAGCGCCTCGGTTATGAAGAGCTCGGAGACGGTCGCTTTGGCGACGGTGCCGTCGGCCTTGCACCAGGCGATCTGCTGGCCGGAGCGGATCGTCCCGTTGCGGACCCGGCAGAGCGCCAGGCGGCCAAGGTAGGGCGAGGCGTCGAGGTTGGTCACGTGCGCCTGCAGCGGGTGGTCCTCCTCGTAGGTGGGAGCGGGGATCCGCTCCAGCATCAGGTCGAGCAGGGGGGAGAGGTCGGTCCCCTCGACGCCTTCCTCCAGCGCTGCCCAGCCGGCCTTGGCGTTGGTGTAGACGATCGGGAAGTCGATCTGGTCGGAGTCGGCGTCGAGGTCGATGAAGAGCTCGTAGACCTCCTCGACGACCTCGGCGATGCGGGCATCCGGGCGGTCGACCTTGTTGACGACGAGGATCACCGGCAGCTTCGACTCCAGCGCCTTGCGCAGGACGAAGCGGGTCTGCGGCAGCGGCCCCTCGGAGGCGTCGACCAGGAGCAGGACCCCATCGACCATGGTCAGGGCGCGCTCGACCTCGCCGCCGAAGTCGGCGTGACCGGGGGTGTCGACGATGTTGAACTTGACCTCGCCGTGGTTGACCGCGGTGTTCTTGGCGAGGATCGTGATCCCCTTCTCACGCTCGAGGTCCATCGAGTCCATCACCCGCTCGTTGACGTCCTGGCCCTTGCGGAAGGTGCCGGTCTGCCACAGCATCGCGTCGACCAGCGTCGTCTTCCCGTGGTCGACGTGGGCGATGATCGCGATGTTCCGTAGGTCGTCTCGTGTGGCGGTCATGTCGGTTCCGAGGGTAGGGGACGTGGGTCGGCGGGGAGTGAAGGGGTCCAGGCAAAACGAAGCCCGCCTAAGAGGCGGGCTTCGCGAGCTGCTTAAGCGTGGTGCGAGACTAAGAAGTCTGCTGAACGCTCGCGGCGGCCGGGCCCTTGGGGCCTTCTTCGGACTCGTAGCTCACTTTGGCACCCTCAGTCAGGGACTTGAAGCCCTCGCCGAGGATGGCGCTGTGATGCACGAATACGTCCTTCGAGCCGTCGTCGGGCGTGATGAACCCGTAGCCCTTGTCGTCGCTGAACCACTTAACAGTTCCAGTAGGCATGCTTGCCTCCACATAAATGTGCTGCGAACGCGGAGCATGCGGTGAAGCAACGACGCGAGCGCTAGACACAAACTTTGCCGGTAACGACCGGCTCTAACGCAGAGGACCGTAGCAGGATCGGCGGTAGCCGCGCCGCAAATGGAGGTCCAAGGTCGTCCGGGGCCGGATCTAGCTTGGAGGCGTGCGCTTCCTCGACGGCATCGACCGCGACGAGATCGCCGGGCTGTTGCAGCGCGACGAGTACTTCTGGCTGGACCTGACCGACCCCAGCGCGGACGAGGTGGCGGCGTTGGGCGAGGCTTTCTCCTTCCACCCGCTCGCGCTCGAGGATCTCTCCAAACGCGGGCAGCGGCCGAAGCTCGACGACTTCGGCGACTTCATGTTCCTCGTCTACTACGGGGCGGGGGAGGGCAGAGATTCCGAGATCGAGCTGGAAGAGGTGCACGCCTTCCTCAGCGGCGGCTACCTGGTCACCTCCCACAAGCGGGGTTGCGCGGTGCTGGAGGAAGCCAGGGAGCGGCTCGACGCGCAGTCGCCGCGCTCCGAGCAGTTCGTCATCTACCGGGTGCTGGACGGCCTCACCGACTCCTTCTTTCCGGTCCTCGAGCGGCTCGACGAGCGCATGGAAGCCCTTGACGGCGAGATCTTCGACCGGCCCCAACCCCGGCAGCTGGAGGAGATAACCGCCCTGCGCCGGCAGCTGGTGCGGCTGCGCCGGGTGGTCACGCCGCAGCGCGATCTGCTGGCCCGGGGGGTCGACGACATCCTCGAAATCCCCGGCCTGGAAGCGGACTCGCGCAACTACTTCCGCGACGTCTACGACCACGCGATCCGGATCTCCGACCAGATCGACTCCTACCGCGACCTCCTCGCCGGCACCCGCGACGCCTACCTCTCGGTCGTCTCCAACCGGCTCAACCAGATCACCAAGCAGCTGACCGTGGTGGCGACGATCTTCCTACCGCTCTCCTTCATCGTCGGCTTCTTCGGCCAGAACTTCAAGTGGATGGTGACCAACATCGACAGCGCCGGTGCCTTCTTCGCGCTCGGGATCGGCAGCCTGGTGCTCTCGGTGGCCGGTCTGCTGGTCTGGTTCCGGCGTGGCTCCTACATCTGACGAGGGGCGCTCGGAATGCCATGCGAGGGTATTCAGGGAATACCCAGTTGTGTCGATACCTCGCCTCAGATGAACCCCGGGCGTAGCCTCCGCCGCCTGGCACGGCCAGCGTCGCTCGCCGTGCCGCTCGCTCTCTGCGCGCTGACGCCTGCCACGGCGCTGGCGATGTCGGCTCCGCCCGCCGACCCCAGCCTCTCCCCACGGCTGGCCGAGCTCTCCGCGCCCGCCGTTCGGGCGGCGCCGCCCGCCGAGCAGGCGGCCCGCCTCGGCCTCGCCGCCAGCGGCCCCGGCAGCCTCCTGCGCGACGGCAACCGCGTCCTCGCCGAGGTCCGCTTCGAAAGCGGCGCGGCGGCCGCGCTCGGCGCCCTGCGCGCGGCCGGCGCCGAGATTGTCCATGTCAGCGGCGCGTACCAAACGGTGACGGTCGCGGCCCCGCCCGCCGACCTGCCGGCGATCGGCGACGTTGCCGGGGTCGGCGCGGTGACCGAGGTGCTGACCCCGATCGTCCGCGGCAGCGACTGCGGCGGCGCCGTCAGGTCCGAGGGCGACACGCAGCTGAACGCCGCCAATGCCCGCGCCAGCTTCGGCGTCGACGGCAGCGGCGTCACCGTGGGGATCCTCTCCGACTCCTTCGATCGCGACGCCTCCGCGGCTACCCACGCC
>DATBXZ010000221.1:0-5006 GCA_036513995.1 Solirubrobacterales bacterium
CGGAAGCGGCGGAGAAACGGGTCGAGGAGGCCGAACGCCGGGCCGAGCGGGCCGAGCGCACGGTGGCCGACGAGAAGGCGCGGGCCCGCGCCGGCGCCGCCACCTGGCTGCGCGAGCAGCTGGACTCGATCCGCCGAGAGGCTGAGGGGCGATAGCCCCAACCCCCGAGTTCGACGTCGCCGTCGTCGGCGGTGGCGCCGCCGGCCTCTGGACGGCGCTGCGGGCGGCGGAGCAGGGCGGCAGCGTCTGCCTCGTCTCCCGCACGCCGCTCTCCCAGAGCGCCAGCTTCTGGGCCCAGGGCGGCCTCGCCGCGGCCCTCGAGCCCGACGACTCGCCCGAGCGCCACGCCGCCGACACGATCGTCGCCGGGCGCGGGCTCTGCCGGCCCGCCGCCGTGCGGGTGCTGGTCGAGGAAGCACCGGCCGCGGTCAGGGACCTGCTGGCGCGGGGGGTCGTCTTCGATCTCGACCACGAAGGCCGGCTGGCCCTGGGGCTGGAGGGGGGGCACGCGAGCCGGCGCATCGTCCACTCCGGCGGCAGCCAGACCGGCCACGAGCTGACCTCGAAGCTGGCGGCGATGGTCGCCACCGAGGGCGGGATCGAGGTACGCGAGCGGACCTCGGCGACGGCGCTATGGAGCGACGGCGAGCGCTGCCACGGGGTGATCAGCGACAGCGGGCCGATCGGCGCGGCCGCGACGGTGCTGGCCACGGGAGGCGCCGCGGCCCTGTGGAGCCGCACCACCAACCCGCGCGGCGCGATCGGCGCCGGCCCGGTGCTGGCGGCCGCCGCCGGGGCCGACCTGGCCGACCTCGAGTTCTGCCAGTTCCACCCGACCGCGCTCGCCCTGCCCGGCTCCCCCTTCGACGGCGTCCTGATCACCGAGGCGATCCGCGGCGAGGGAGCGAAGCTGCTCGACGCCGCGGGGGAGCGTTTCACCGACGAGCTCGCCCCGCGCGACGCCGTCACCGCGGCGATCCTCGACCGCATGCGGGCCGACGGGGTCCCGGATGTGGCACTCGACCTGCGCGAGATCGACCCGGCCCGGTTCCCCAACGTCTTCACCTCGCTCGCCGACGCCGGCCTCAACCCCCGCTCGGACCCGGTGCCGGTGGCACCGGCGGCCCATTACATGATGGGAGGGATAGCCGTGGACCTCGACGGCCGCTCCTCCCTGCCCGGCCTCTACGCGGTCGGGGAGACCTCCTGCACCGGCCTGCACGGCGCCAACCGGCTCGCCTCCAACTCGCTCAGCGAGTGCTTCGTCTTCGGCGCCCGCGCCGCCACCGCCGCGGTCGAGGAGGCCGGCGGTGGAGAGTCGCCACCGCTTCCAGAGTGGGCCTTCTGTCCGCCGACCCAGGAGACCCGGGAAGCCGTCTGGAACCGGGCGGGGCCGAAGCGCAACCCCGACGACCTGGCGGCGCTGATCGCCAACCCCTACCCGCTGGCGGCGGCAATCGCCCGCTGCGCCCTCACCCGGCGCGAGTCTCGCGGCGGCCACTTGCGCACGGACTGCCCGCGGACGGACCCGGCCCTGGACGGAGTCCACTTCATCCTCGCTCCCGGAGGCGAGGTCCGTCGCGAGGAGTGGCGCTAGCCAGCGTTTGACGATCTTCGCCGATTTTTAATTTTGCGATTCGGACCCGCTCGTCTAGAATGCGCGACCGCGGGCAGGCAGAACGGTCTTTGACGGCCTGAAGACGCGGCCCCAGTCCCCCTGATTCTCACGATTTACCACCTTCTTCCCAGGTACTGATTCCACATGCCAATCGCTTTCAAGGAATGGGCAGTAACGGTTCGCGCTCTCGCGGAGGGCGAGCAGCTGCTTACTTTGCGCAAGGGCGGCATCCGCGAGGAGAACAAGCACTTCGAACTCGAGCACGAGCGCTTCTTCCTCTACCCGACCTTCGATCATCAGCGGAACGACCTGGTCCGCGAATCGCATCACCCGGAGCTGAGCCGCGCCCTCGAGGAGGGCGTCTGGCCCGACGAGGAGCCGCCGCCGAAAGCGCTGCTCCAGGACGGCGGCATCCCGCAGCCGGATCGAGTCCGCCTGCGCGCCTGGGCCGAAGTGACCGATCACGTCACGATCAACGACCGCCGCACGCTCGACAGCCTCTCGCCCTATTACATCTGGACCCCCGACTACGCCGAGAAGCGCCTCGCCTGGAAGCGCCGTCACCCGCTTCACATCCTGCTGCTGCGGGTCCACCGCATCCCGCGCCCGGTCACGGTGCGCGTCCGCGACGAGTACCACGGCTGCCGCTCCTGGGTCGAGATCGACCGCGACCTGCCCTTCGAGGGCACCCCGGTGATGGCCGACGAAGAGTTCGATCGCGCCCGCCAGGAGATCCGCGAAGTCTGCGGAGCTCCTGAGCCCGCCCTGGTTTGAGCTTCAGACACGCTCGCTAGTCTCGATTCATGTCGTGGATCGAGACGGAGTCGCTTAGTTTCACGGCGCGGCACGACAGCGACGACTCGGCCTACGCCGAGCGCACGCTGGACCGGATGGAGGACCTGCGGCTGCGGCTGGAAGACCGTTTCGAGCGGGTGCCGGGAGAGGTCACCGTGGTCATCCACACCAACCCCGCCTGGCTGACCCTGGCCCACCCCTTCCTCCCCGCCGCCCGCTGGTCGGCGGCCCCGGCCGGGCGCCGCTACCTCGCCGGCTGGGCGATGGCGACCGAGCTGCACGTCCTCAACGACTCCCACATGGAGCGCCGGGCCGCGGGCGACGACTCCAAGGAGGCCCTGCTCGGCACCGCCGAGCGCCTCTACGCGCAGCTGGTGATCGCCGCCAACAACACCGCCCTCCCTCCCTACTGGACCCCGCGCCGCTTCGCCCGCTACCTGCGCTGGGCCTGGCTGGTCGAGGGCGGCGCCCAGTACTTCGCCCGTCAGGTCGGCCTCTACCGCGCCGCCGTGATCCGCCGCCTGCGCGAGAGCGCGCGGCCGTCCTTCCCGCCCTCGCGGCGCGACGCGGTGATCCTCGGCGGCACGATCTTCGACCTGCTCGAGAACGAGCGTGGCCCCGAGGCCTGCGAGCGCCTGATCCGCGAACTCAAGCCCGGCGGTCCGGCCCCCACTCTCGAAGACGCCTTCGACGCCCGCTTCCGCGACATCGAGGAAGCCTGGCGCGACCACCTGCGGAGCATGGCCCGTCCCAGCAGCGTCAGCTGAGCTGGTAGAGAACCCAGACCAGGATCACCGCGGCGAGAAAGGCGGCACCGATCCAGAGGGCCAGGCGCGCCGGCGAGGTTTCGGTCGCCGGGCCGCCGCGGCGCAGCCGGGCTTCGTCGCGGAGATCGGCTTCCTCGTCCGCCTCGTTCTCGGTGATCGTGTCGGCGAGCAGGGCCTTGGCCTTCTGGGCGTGGCTGGAGTCGACCAGCACGTCGTGCGGCCCGGCCGCCATGAACTCCGGCGCGTCGAAGCCACGGGCGCGCTTGAGGACGCTGGGGAAGCCGCCCTCGAGCAGCAGGCCCTGGATCATTTCCGCTTCGGCCTGGTTGCGGGCGAAGGCAACCTTGACCAGCTTGCCGCCGCCCCCTCCACCACCGCCATCGTCGTGAGGGCCACCGCCGCCGCCATGGGCGCCGCTGTGGTGGGAACCGCGCTTGTGGCTAGTGGAGGTCGATCTCGACATCGGCGATTTTCAGATCCTTGAGCAAGTAGGCCTTGACGTCCGGTGCGTCTTCGTCGGCCAGGGACACGATCACATATATCTGCTCCGGCCAGGCGACCGCCTGGTTGACGTCGGTCTGGGACGGGTAGGCGGCGCTCTTGGTGTGCGAGTGGTAGATCGCCAGCAGCTCGTTGCCGCCGCCTTCGATCTTCCTCAGGGCGTCGTACTGCTCCTGCGGGTCCATCTCGTAGCGCAGCGGCGTCGCCGCCGCGTTGGCGACCCGGATCACCTCGGTCGCCTCGCCGTCGCGCCCGCCGACCATCCCGCAGCACTCGTTCGGCAGGTCCTCGCGCGCGTGCGCGACCATCTCGTCGACAAGGCCCTGGGAGATGCGCATCCGCGAGACGAGGCTTGCGCCTACCACCAGACGGTGGAGTCGAGGTTCTCGATCTCCTCGATCGGCTTCGTGTAGACGCCGGAGGAGAGGTACTTCCAGCCGTCGTCGGGGATCAGGAAGACGACGTTGCCGGAGTCGAGCTCACCGGCGATGCGGGCGGCGACGCTGGCGATGGCGCCGCCGGAGACGCCGGAGAAGACGCCCTCCTCCTCGAGCAGCTTCTTCGTCCAGACGATCGCGTCGCGGTTGGAGACCATGATTTTGCGGTCGAGCAGGTTGATGTCGATGATCGGCGGGATGAAGCCATCGTCGAGCGAACGCAGGCCCTGGACCAGCTCGCCCTGTTTCGGCTCGGCGGCGACGATCAGCGTCTCCGGGTCGTTCTCCTTGAAGCGACGGCCGTTGCCCATCAGCGTGCCGCCGGTTCCGAGCCCGCCGACGAAGGCGGTGACCGTGTCGAGCTCTTCGAGGATCTCCACCGCGGTGCCGTTGTAGTGGGCGAGCGGATTGGCCTCGTTGCCGTACTGGTAGGGCATGAAGAAGCCGGGCTGCTCGGCCAGCTCGAGCGCCACCTCGACCGCCCCGTTGGAGCCCTTCGCCCCCTCGGAGTAGACGATCTCTGCGCCGTACATGCGGAGCAGCTGGCTGCGCTCCTCGGTGACGTTGTCGGGCATCACCACCTGCAGCGGGTAGCCCTTGCGCCGGCAGATCATCGCCAGCGCGATGCCGGTGTTGCCGGAGGTCGGTTCGAGGATCGTCTGCCCCGGCTGGATCGCCCCTTCGGCCTCGGCCTTCTCGATCATCGAGCGGGCGACGCGGTCCTTGACCGAGCCGGTCGGGTTGTGGCCCTCGAGCTTGGCGAAGATGCGGACCTCGGGCTTCGGCGAGAGGCGTTTGAGCTCGACCAGGGGCGTGTTGCCGATCGATTCGACCACGTCGCCAAAGCGCCCCCCGCAGGGTCTGTTCAAGACTGGATCTGGTGCCATG
>DATBXZ010000222.1:0-2658 GCA_036513995.1 Solirubrobacterales bacterium
GACGGTGGCGTTCTGGCCGCGGAAGATGAGGTCGGCGCAGGCCGCCAGCCCGACGCTGAAGTAGATCCCGACCACGCTCAGCACGTAGATCCCGATCACGATCAGCGGGACCCCGATCCCGTAGGTGTGTTGCCCGAGCGCGAACGCCCCCGGCCCGAGGAACACCAGCCCGAGGATGATCGTCGCGATCCCGCCGTAGAGCGGGAAGCGGACCAGGTCCCGATGCGCCGTCAGCAGGCCCCAGCTTTTCTTGGTCAGCGCCCACCCGCGCCGTATGCGTTTCATGTCAAGGGGAATCGGCGAGGCCGGGCGTCTGCTTTAGCCCTCGTTCCTCGAAGTAATCCCACTCTTCGCGGCCGAGCTCGGTCGCGGGCGGATCCGCGTAGACCCACTCGCGCAGGATCCGGTGCCAATTTCGTTTCGCGTGCAGCTGGCCGAGCACGGCGACGACGCCGATCTCCATCCGCCGTCCCATCAGCTCGTCGGCCGGGATCGACTCGCGCCGCATCAGGTCGAAGAACTCCGAGCGCGGGTCGTTGGTCACCTCGATGATCCGCATCACGATTTTCGCGTCGATTTCGATCTCGCGGTCTTCGACGTACCAGCCGCCGATCGCCTGCATGTGCTGGAGCAGCCGTTCGGCGTCGAGCTTCGACGGGTTTTTCACGAAGCCGAGCTCGTGCAGCGCCTCGCGGAACGCTTCCGGGTCGTCGCGCGAGGCGGCGTCGAAGGCACGCTGCTCGAGCAGGATCTGCTCGCGGTCGAGTTTCTTCGTCATCCCGAAATCGAGGAAGGCGACCCGGCCGTCGTCCATCAGGATGTAGTTGCCGGGGTGGGGGTCGGCGTTGAACTGCTGCAGGTGGTAGATCGAGCCGAAGCTGCCGCGGAAGACGATCTCGCCGAAGCGGCTGCGCTCCTCGTGCGGCAGTTCCTTGATCGCGTCGAAGCCGATCCCCTCGACGAACTCCGTCACCAGCACCCGCCGGCGGGAGATCCGGGTGATGACTTCGGGCACGTAGATGAACGGATGGTCGCGATAGGCGCGCGAGAAGATGCGCTGGTTCTGGGCCTCGTACTCGTAGTCGAGCTCCTCCATCATCCGCTCGCGGATCTCCTCGGCGATCGCCTTCGCGTCGAGGCCGGGGGCGATCGCCTTGGCCAACCGCACGATCGTGCCCGCGTTGCGCAGGTCGGCCTCCATCGCCTCGGCGATCCCCGGGTACTGGATCTTCACCGCGACCTTGCGCCCGTCGAGCAGCTCCGCCCGGTGCACCTGGCCGATCGAGGCGGCGGCGAACGCCTCGTGCTCGATCTCGGTGAAGTACTCGGATAGCGGTTCGCCTTCGTACTCCTCTTCGAGCACCTTGACGACCTGCTCCCAAGGCATCGCGGGCGCCTCGTTGCGCAGCTTGCCCAGCTGCTCCTGGTAGATCTCGCGGTACTCCTCGGGGATGAACTCGGTGTCGATGAACGAGGCGAACTGGCCGAGCTTCATCGCCGCGCCCTTCATCTGGCCCAGCGCTCCGACCATCTTCATCGCCGTCTCCAGGTGGCGCTGCTCGAGCTTCTCCTTGCCGCCCTCCTCGGAGCGGCCGACGTTGGCCGCTTTCGTGCCCGCGTAACGGGCGCCCTGGACGCCGACGATCGAGCCGAGCTTGGCCGAGCGGCGGACCCGGCCCTTGGGAATCTTGGAGTCGTCGGCCACGCCCGAAGGTTGCCACAGGTTCCGTTTTCGCTCGGTTCTCTATTCTCTCCGGTCCGATGGCCGGCGCACGCTCAACCCTGAAGGTCGCTCCCCGCGCGGAGTTCGGCTCCCGTACCACCCGTCGCCTGCGTGGCGAGGGCCTGGTGCCCGGCGTCGTCTACTCCGGCGGCTCGGAGGCGACCGCGTTCCAGGTCTCCGAACGCGAGGTGCGGGCGGTGATCGCCGAGGGCGCCGCGCTCTTCGACCTCGAGATCGAGGGCGCCAAAGCCGTCCCGGTCGTCGTCAAGGAGCAGCAGCTGCACCCGGTCCGCGGCAGCCTCCAGCACATCGATCTGCAGGCGGTCAAGCTCGACGAGGCGATCGAAGCCGAGGTCGCGATCGAGCTCGAGGGCGCCGAGACCGCACCCGGCGTCAAAGGCGGCGGCGTGCTCGAGCACGTCACCCGCGAGATCACCGTCGAAGCCCTTCCGACCGACATTCCCGACCGCATCGTCGCCGACGTCTCGGCGATGGAGATCAACGACACGCTGACGCTCGGCGCCATCGCCGCGCCCAGCGGCGTCACCTTCGTCGCCGACGATCCCGAGGAGGTCACGCTCGTCACCCTCTCGCCGCCGCGGGTCGAGGAAGAGCCCGAGCCCGAGGTCGAGGAGGAGACCGAGCTGGTCGGCGAGGGTGCCGAGGGCGAGGCCGAGGCCGCCGAGGGCGATTCGGGCGACTCCGAGGGCGAGTAGTACCTGTCGTTGTTCCGCCGCCGTCACAGGGACAGTGGCGAGGGGGGCGACCGCATCCTCGTCGTCGGGCTGGGCAACCCCGGGCCCGAGCATGCCGGCACTCGCCACAACGTCGGCTTCGCCGTCGCCGGGGAGTTGGCCCGGCGCTGGGACCTGCCGCGGCCGCGGCAGAAGTTCAATGGCCTGATCGCCGAAGGCAGGGCGGGCGCGGGCGGGCCG
>DATBXZ010000223.1:0-5335 GCA_036513995.1 Solirubrobacterales bacterium
CTTCGCGCCGGTCTCATTAAGATGCCGCCGATGCGCCTCGCCCTCCGCCTTGCCCTGGCCCTTGCCTGCCTTTTCGCGGCGGCGCTGCTCGTCGCCGGCTGCGGCGGCAGCTCGGGCTCGACCGCTTCCACCCCCAGCTCGGGCGCGAGCGCCAAGAGCCGCCCGGCGCCGCCCAAGAGCGATTTCCCCAGTGCGGACAACCGGACTCTGCGCCAGGTCCTGAAAGCCGCCGACGGTCCCTCCGAACTGGTCATCTCGCCGGCGGCGATGGTCTTCTACAAGGGCAAGAACCGTTACCCGTTCGGCGTCTTCGAACGCGATCGCACCCAGGTGCCGGACGCCGAAGTCGCCCTCTACTTCGCGAAGACGCCGAAGCCCAGCTCCAAGTCCAAGTCGGGCGGCAAAGGGGCGACCGCGCAGGCCGAGGCCCAGGCGCTGGACGCGCCCGCCGTCGGCCCGTTCCCGGCCTCGATCGAAAGCCTCGCGACCAAGCCCGCCTTCCGCGCCCAGACGACGGCGCAGGACCCCGACGCCGCCAGCGTCGTCTACTCGACCGAATTCGACTTCCCCTCCGAAGGCGAGTGGCGGGTCGCGGCGCTGGTCAGGGAAAACGGCGAAATCAAGGGGACGCTGCTGCCCAGCGCCGTGGTCGGCGAATTCAGCGGGATCCCGCAGGCAGGGCAGAAGGCGCCGAAGATCCACACCCCGACTCCCGCCGACGTCGGTGGCGACCTGGCGAAGATCACCACCCGCATTCCGCCCGACACGCAAAACCGGGTGGACTACGCGGATGTGCTGGGAAAAGAACCGATCATGCTCTTGTTCGCGACCCCTCAGTTCTGCCAGAGTCGAGTCTGCGGTCCCGTCGTCGACGTGGCCGAGCAGCTCAAACAGGAAGACGGAGACAAGGCAGCCTTCATCCACATGGAGATCTACAAGGACAACGACCCGAGCAAGGGCGTTCGCTCCCAGGTTCGGGCCTTCAACCTTCCCAGCGAGCCGTGGTTGTTCGCGATCAACAGCAAGGGCGTGGTCAGCTCCGTCGTCGAGGGTGCATTCGGGCTCGAGCGAATGACCGCCGCGCTGAACAAGGCGGTGGCCGAATGAGCGCCAAGAAGGAGAAGGCCAAGGAGCCGGAGCCGACCCAGGAGGAGCTCGCCTCCAAAGAAGAGCTGCGGGCGATGTTCGCCGAGGAGGCACGCCGCCGCTGCGACGTGATCGCCGCCGGGCTCGCCACCGAGACGACTGACTTCGAGACGATGCGGGCCGAAGCCCACGCCCTCCGCGGCACCGCCGCCGTGGTCGGCCTGCGCCGCCTCGCCGAGCTGGCCGGCCTGATGGAGTCCGACCTCGCCGAGGCCAAGCAGACCGGCGTCATCCGCGGCGGCCGCGCCCACCAGATCGCCGACGCCGCCAAGGCCCTCGCCGAGGGCGCCAACGCCGCCGCCGACGGCAAGGAGGAGCCGCCCGACGTCGGCCGCTCGCTCGCCCAGCTCTTCAGCGCTTAGAGCGCCTGCCGCCCGGTACCCTCGCCCCTCCGGGGCGGTAGCTCAGATGGTTAGAGCAGCGGACTCATAATCCGTCGGTCGAAGGTTCGAGTCCTTCCCGCCCCATCGGTGCAGAGGACCATCAACCGAAGGAGAAGCATGGGTGCTCAATGGAATGATGGGCGGCGCTTCGAGGGACGGGTGGCGGTGGTTACCGGAGGCGGGGGGACGCTTGGTGGAGCCGTTGCCAGGGGCTTCGGTTCGGAGGGCGCCTCGGTGGCGGTCGGCTATCGCTCCTCTCGCTCCCAGGCCGCGGAGGTCGTGGCGGCAGTGGAGGGCCAGGGCGGTCGGGCTCACTCCGCCCCCCTCGACGTCACGGACCAGGAGTCGGTCGACGGGTTCCTCACCGAAGTCGTGGAGCGCTACGGTCGGTTGGACGTCCTCGTCAACGCCGCCGGCCGCCTCGACGAGGCGGATACGGTGAGATTCAGCGAGCTGGACACAGCCGCGGCAAGTGCCCTCCTTCAGGTCGACGTGATCGGAGCGATGCGGATGTGTCACGCGGTGAGGCCGCTGATGCTCGAGGGGGGCGGTGGCGCCATCGTCAACTTCTCGAGCACCTACGGGAACGGGATAAACCCCGACAACGCGATCAACTTCGTTCCCGTCACCTATTCCACAGCCAAGGGAGCGGTTCGCGGCCTCACCACCACGCTGGCCAGGGACCTGGCCCCGGAGATCCGCGTGAATGCGCTTGCCCCAGGGCCGATCTCAGGCGAATGGGAGACGGAGTGGGGGGTCTCGCCCGAGCACGTCGACGAGGCGATCGCGATGAACCCGCTGAAGCGTTTCGGCAAGCCGGAGGAGATTGCCGAGACCGTCCTGTTCTTGGCTTCGGACGGGGCCGGATATATCACCGGCCAGGTGATCCACGTGGATGGCGGCTGGGTGGTGGCCGGGTAGGGCGGTAGGGGAAGTGTGCGGCTGGCCTTCTACTTGAACTGGAAGCTGGTCAGGTCCTGGCCGAAGGTGGGGTTGAAGATCACCTTGTCGAGGTCGATCGCGCTGGAGACGAAGGTCGAGACCGTAAGGGTTCCGAAGGGAGCCCAGGGGGCCTGTTCCATGTATTCGCGGTCGAGCTCGGCGTACTCGGCTTCCTGCTTGGGCCCGAGCTGTTCGCGGCCGAGCCTGGCGATCTTGGCGTTCAGCGCCGGGTCGTCGATCTGGGACCAGTTGGTGTTGTTGGTCGGCTGGATGCTTTCGCCGGCTAGCAGGGGCTGGAAGAAGTCGTTGGGGTTCGGGTAGTCCTCGAACCAGTTGGTCCAGCCGGTGTCGAGGTCGGGCGTCGAGCGGTTGCCCATCACCGTGAAGTAGTTGTCGGTGCTGAGCACTTTCAGCTTCGCGTCGAAGCCGAGTTTCTTCAACACGTCCTGGTAGTAAGTGGCGGCTTCTTCGTTTGGCCCTTCGTTGTTGGTCCAGACGGTGATCGCGCGGTCGCTCGGGTTGGCTTGCTCGATCATCCGCTTGGCCCTGGCCATGTCGTGCGGGTAGAGCTCGAACCTCTCGTACCCCGGCATCCCGGGGGGCAGGATCTGCTGGGAACCGGCCAGGGACCCGGCGTAGATCCGTTCCAGCGCGGCCGGGTCGACCGCGTAGTTGACCGCCTGGCGCACCTCGAGGTCGTCGAACGGCGCCTTCTTCGTGTTCATCCAGAAGTAGTAGGTGTTGATCTGCGGCTCGACCCGGAACTGGGACCCCTCGTATTTGCTCTTCACTTCCGCGTAGCGGTCGGCCGGCGGGGTGTTCTCCATCCAGTCGAACTTGCCCTGCTCGACGTCGTTGACCTGGGTCGAGGGGTTGCGGATCACGGTCACGTCGATCTTGTCGACGTGACCGCTGGGCAGGTCGGGCATCAGCTTCGCGTTGTTCTTCAGCCACTGCGGGTTGCGTGCGTATTCCCAGCCGCTGCCCGGGTCCGAGCTGGTGATCTCGTAGGGGCCGGTCGCCGGTGGCGGGTCGGCGGTGAGGTTCTTGTCGGCGGTGCCGGGGGGCAGGGGTGCGGCGAACATCAGGCCGAGCTCGTTGGTGAAGGTGCCGCGGGGCTCGTTCAGGTCGATGACGATCTCGCCGCTCTTGTCGTCGGTGTGGATGCCGCTGATCCCGCCCCGCTTGGTCTTCTGGAACCGTTCGGCGCCGACGATGTCGGTGTAGAGCGAGGAGCCGCCGGAGTCGAGGATGAACATCCGTTCGAGGGCGTTGGTGAAGTCGGATGCCTTGACCGGCGTGCCGTCGGAGTACTCGAGGCCCTGGCGGAGGAAGAGCGTGTAGGTCTTGCCGCCGTTGCTGATCTTCGGCAGCGCTCTGGCGAGGCCCGGAACCACCTTGCTGCCGGCTTTGCCGTTGGCGTGGGCGTAGGTCAGCAGGGGGATGTAGGTGTCGTACATCGCCGTATAGCCTTCGCTGCCGTAGGACAGCGAAGGATCGAGGTAGTCGGGGTAGGAGGCGAAGGTGACTCGCAGCGTCCCACTCTCCTTGCCGCTGTCCGCCGACCCGCCGCAGCCGCCGAGCCCGAGGGCGATCGCCGCGGAGATAGCGCCAAAGGCGATGACTGCGGTCAACTTTCTCGGCATCGGGTCTTCCCTTCGGGTGGTCGTGGCGCGATTCGTAGCCCTGCGGACAAAGGTTCTAGTCCTGCGTCCGGAATCCGCTATCGCCCGCGTTTCGCTTTCAGCTCGCGGCTCTTGACCTTGGCGTCCGCATAGGAGGACTCGACCAGGGCCTTGCCGCCGGACCAGCCGAAGACCCAGCAGACGAGGATCACCGCGAAGACGACGTCCCAGGCGGAGACGATCAGCTGCTGACCGATCGAGTAGGCGGTGGCGGTGGCCGCGTCGACCGAGCCGGAGAGCGCCGCCGAGTTCATCGCCTGGGTGACGCCGACGCCGCCGGGGGTGGCGGAGACGCTGTTGGAGATCGAGTTGGAGGCGGTGACGGTGGCGACGTTGTGGAAGCTGACCGGGATTCCGTAGGCGCCGAGGAAGACGGCGACGATCCCCAGCCGGGCGGCATAGCTGCCGAGCTCCGGCAGCACCAGGTCGGTGAAGGTCCGGCGCGGGCTGCGCAGGATCGCGCCGCCGCTGACCATCTGCCGGCGCAGGCCGGCCAGCCGCGCCCAGAAGATCCGCGCCAGCAGTGCCAGCAGGACGACCGCCCCGACCACGAGGAGGACGATCAGCGCCGTGTGGTCGGCGAGGAAGCCGAGCTTGATCGAGAAGGAGCCGCTGACGGTGAGGAAGAGGTACAGGTAGAGGGCGATGTTGAAGACCGAGAAGGGGATCTTCTCGACCAGCAGGCCGGAGAAGACCATCGCGAAGGTGGCGCCGGCGATCAGCGTCGTGAACATCAGCAGCATCACCCAGGTGCCGAGGTTCGCCGGCAGGAAGCCGTTGAGCGCGACCGCGACCGCGTAGCAGGCGAGCACCAGGCGGTAGGGGATCCGGGCCTGGGGGAGGGCGGCGCGGAGGATGCCGAACCAGGCCAGGGCCGCCAGCGAGGTCTGCGCGCTCTCCAGGGAGATGCCGGCCACGACCGCCCAGAGCGGCACGTCGCCGACCTTGTCGATCAGGTCGCGGACCCACTCCCCGGCGGGCACGCCGAGCAGGTCGAGGACGAAGAGGAGGAGAGCGACGGCGCCGATCCAGGCGCCGATCCGGACGAGCCGGCGGGCGAGCGGTTGCGATCGGTCGGCCACTGAGGCTAGGTTGGCCACCGATGAAGGCGTTCCTGCGCGGCGTCGTGCCGACCTTGCTCGCGGTCCTGCTCCTGCCCGCGGCGGCGGGCGCCGCGGG
>DATBXZ010000224.1:0-3266 GCA_036513995.1 Solirubrobacterales bacterium
GATGCCGCGACCGTGGACGGTTGCCGTCTTCACCTCGATCTCGCTCACGATACTGTCGCGGCCGTGACCGAGCCGACCCAGGACATCCGCCCGCCGCGCGGGGCGCTGATCGTCATCGTCGTCGGGCTGCTGGCCTGTGTGGCCGCGGCCCTGCTGACCACGGACAAGGGCTCCGGCGAAGCCGCCCAGCTCGAATGGGTGAAGCGGGTGCCGATGGCGGACTCCAGGCCGGTGGCGGTGCCGGGCGGCAGCGGCACGATGAGGTTGACCGACGGCGCGATTCGCACGACCGGGACCAACGTCAGCGGCTACTCGCTCTTCCGGGTCTCCTCGCTGCTGCGGATCGACGCCGGCGCCCCGGTCGGGAGCGGCCGCATCGTCTGCTCCGTGAAGGCGCCGAGGCCCGCCGAAATCGCCCAGAGCTCGGGTGGCCTGCGGGCGACCTATCCGCGCTCGAGCATCGGCCTCTACAACCAGGAAGTGCCGGAAGTGATCCTGCTCGACTTCAGCTCGCACAGCAGCGAACTCGCCGTGCTCGAACTCGACGGCGTGCCGGAACGGTTCACCACCGAGAAGGGCGTGAAGCTCGAATGGCCGAAGTACGAAGTGGGAACCGAGCACCTCGAATACTTCCTCCCGGCCGGCAAGCCCAAGCAGGACCTCGAACTGCCTTTCGAGACGGTCTGGAAAACGACGGCCGTCCCCGCCGCCAAGGTCGCCTGCACGCTGACCACCAACGCCGGTAAGGCGACCGTCCGGACCGCGGCCGCACTGCGCAAGGCGCCGCCGCCGATCGACGAACAGCAGGAAGAAGAAAACCTGGAAAAGGCCGAAGAAGAGGAACAGGCAAAAGAAGAATGAGGCTCAGCCGGACTGCGGCGCGACCAGCAGCTCCGGCCCTTCGCCCATCCCCTTGCCGACCTTGTTCAGCTTCGGGTTCGCGGGAGCGCTGGACATGCGGCTCGGGTCGAGCGGAGCGCACATCGCC
Organism: Solirubrobacterales bacterium; assembly: GCA_036513995.1. Classification (GTDB taxonomy): domain Bacteria; phylum Actinomycetota; class Thermoleophilia; order Solirubrobacterales; family 70-9; genus VAYN01. The sequence goes on from DATBXZ010000224.1 coordinate 989, forward strand.
ACCGCGTCCTCGACGCTGAGGTCCGGGCGCAACCAGGCGGCTTCGGCCTCGGCGCTGGGCAGGATCGCCGGCATCCGGTCGTGGACCGGAGCCACCACCGCGTTCGGCGTCGTGGTCACGATCGTGGCGCTGTAGAGCCAGCCGTCGTCGAAGCCGCGGTCCTCGGATTGGTCCCACTCCTTGCGGGTGCAGATGCCGGCGAAGGCGAAGGGCTCGCCGCCGTCGACCGTGAAGCGCCAAGGCTGGCGCGGCTGCTTCGGGTCCTCCGCCTTCATCCACTCGTAGAAGCCGTCGGCGACGATCAGGCAGCGGTGCCGGAACTTGCCGACCAGGGGGCCGTAGGCACGGCTGCTGGTCAGGTTCTCGGCTTTGGCGTTGATCATCCGGTAGCCGACCTTGAGGTCCTTGGCCCAGCGCGGCACCAGCCCCCAGCGCATCAGCCGCGCCTCGCGCTCCCCCGCCTCGGCCTCCTCGGGCACCGGCGAGGAGCGAACGACGAGGATCTCCTGGGTCGGCGCCACGTTGAAGCGTCCCAGCCCTTTCGCCAGCTTCTCCGCCCGCTCCTTGGAGGGCGGCGGAGCCTCGCCGTCCCCTCCCCGCTCCAGCGCCTTCTCCAGCTCGACCTGGAAGCGGTCGGCGATCGTCTTCGTGTCTTTAGCCGTGACCGTGAATCGTCCACACATCAGGGGCGTGCCTCCGGGTGCTGGCGGTACCACTCGAGGGTACGGGCCAGGCCGTCGCCAAGCTCGACCGCCGGGCGCCAGCCGGTCAGCTCGCGCAGCTTGGCCGAGTCGACGTACTGGCGATCAATCTCGCCGCTCGGGTTGCCGGTGCCGTGGTATTCGGGGTCGAGCCCGGTGCCGGAGACCGCGGCGATCGTCTCCAGCACCTCGGCTACCGAGTAGGGGCGTTCGCCGCCGGCGTTGAAGGCCTCGCCGGCCGCCGGGCCGCCGGCGCCGACCGCGTGCTCGATCGCCAAGTAGGCGGCGACCGCATCGTCGACGAAGAGGAAGTCGCGTTCGGGGCTGCCGTCGGAGCGGATCTGGGGCCGGCGGCCGTCGAGCAGGGCGGCGACGGCTTCGGGGACCAGGCGCGAAAAGTTGAGGTCGCCGCCACCGTAGACGTTGGCGAAGCGGGTGACCGCCACCGGCAGGCCGTAGGCGGGCCGGTAGCTGAGCGCGATCGCGTCGGCCGCCGCCTTGCTCGCCTCGTACGGGGAGGCCGGGCGCAGCTGCATGCTCTCGCGGTAGGGCAAATCCTCGCTGGGACCGTAGGCCTTGTCGGAGGAAGCGACGACGACAGCGGGGACGTCGGCGCGGCGGCAGGCCTCCAGCAACGTCCAGGTGCCGCGCACGTTGGCCTCAAAGGTCGCCGCCGGGTCCGCCATCGCCGGGCCGACCAGGGTCTGGGCGGCAAGGTGGAAGACGACGTCGAACTCGCTCGCCTCGATCGCGGCCCGGACCCGTCGCGTATCGCCCAGGTCGGCCTCGACCAGCTCGACCTCCGGCGCGATGCCCTGCAGGACCAGGCCCGAGAGCGGCGGCGGCGCCAGGTCCAGCACCGTGACCGCGTCGCCGCGCTCGAGCAGCGCCCGCGCCAGGTGCGAGGCGACGAAGCCGTGGCCGCCGCTGACCAGGGCCCGCTTCACGGTACCTCGGTCGCAGCCACGTCCCAAACCCGCCAGGGCACGTCGCCGCTCGCCCAGAGGTCGTTCAGGGTCACCGCGTCCTTGTAGGTGTCCATGCAGTCCCAGAAGCCGTCGTGGCGGAAGGCCCGGAGCTCGCCGCTGACCGCGAGCCCTTGCAACGGCTCGCGCTCCAGCACGCTGTCCGCACCGATGTGGCCGAGCGCGCCCGGCTCGAAGCAGAAGAAGCCGCCGTTTATCCAGTGCTCGCTGCGCGGCTTCTCGGCGAAGCCGGCGACGCGGTCGCCCTCCAGCTCCGCCACCCCCCACTGCAGGTGCGGCCGGACCACGGTCATCGTCGCCAGCCGGCCGTGCCCACGGTGAAACTCGAGCTGGGCGTCGAGGTCGACGTCGGCGACACCGTCGGCGTAGGTCGCGCAGAAGCATGCGTCGCCGAGCCGCGCGCCGAGCGCGGCGATCCGGCCGCCCGTCGGCGTGTCGAGGCCGGTGTCGACGCACTCGACCTCCACCCCGCCCGGCCAGCGCTCAGCCGCGGCGAACTCCGCCACCGCCTCGCCCATGTAGCCGGTGGCGAGCAGGAAGCGCTCGAATCCCTGCGCCGCGTAGATCTGGATCACGTGCCAGACGATCGGC
>DATBXZ010000225.1:0-5331 GCA_036513995.1 Solirubrobacterales bacterium
CTCGAGTCGCCATGGGCGCTCGATGACCTGACCACGCTGGTTGACCAGATAGGAGACAAGCTCGAGGTAGTGATGATCCCCAAGGTCGAGGGGCCCTGGGACATCCACTACGTTGACCGCCTGCTCGCCCAGCTGGAGGCGCGGGCCGGTAGATTCCGCCTTCCCCCAGATAGTGAACGACCCGAGGAGCGTTTTGAGAAACCCCAGAGACTTCTTTCATCCGCAGGCGATCGGCGCGCCGGAGCCGCTGCGCGAGATCCCCGTCACCCCCTCGCGGATGATCCACTTCCTCGACTTCTCGAACGAGAAGATGGTCGCCAAGGCCGGCGCCATCGCCGAAAAGACCGACATCCTGCTCGGCAACCTCGAGGACGCGATCCCGGTCGACCGCAAGGAGGCCGCGCGCCAGGGGCTGATCAAGGCCGCGAACGAGTCCGACTTCGGGCAGACCGCGCTGTGGACGCGGGTCAACTCGCTGGAGAGCCCCTGGGTGCTCGACGACCTGACCACGCTCGTGACCGAGATCGGCGACAAGCTCGAGGTCGTGATGGTGCCGAAGGTCGAGGGCGCCTGGGACATCCACTACGTCGACCGCCTGCTGGCCCAGCTCGAGGCCAAGGCCAAGCTCGACCGGCCGATCCTGATCCACGCGATCCTGGAGACGGCGCAGGGCGTCGTAAACCTCGAGGAGATCGCCGCCGCCAGCCCGCGCATGCAGGGCATGAGCTTCGGCCCCGCCGACCTCGCCGCCTCGCGGCGGATGAAGACGACCCGCGTCGGCGGTGGCCACCCCGGCTACCGGGTGATGGAGGACCCGGCCGACCCGGAGAACCCGGAGGACAATCGCGTCAGCGCCCAGCAGGACCTCTGGCACTACTCGATCGCCCGCATGGTCGACGCCTGCGCGGCGACCGGGATCCTGCCCTTCTACGGCCCCTTCGGCGACATCAAGGACACCGCCGGCTGCGAGACCCAGTTCCGCGCCGCCTTCCTGATGGGCTGCGTCGGCGCCTGGTCGCTGCACCCGGTCCAGATCGACATCGCCAAGAAGGTCTTCAGCCCGCCGCCGGACGAGGTCAAGTTCGCGAAGAAGGTGCTGGAGGCGATCCCCGACGGCCGCGGCGTCCACATGATCGACGGCAAGATGCAGGACGACGCCACCTGGAAGCAGTGCAAGGTGATGGTCGAGCTGGCAGAAATGCTGGCCGAGAAGGACCCGGAGCTGGCTGCCTCCTACGGCCTGTAGCCGCTTCGCCCACGCACCTCCGAGACGACCGAAAATCATCTTTTTTTCGGTCTGCATGCCGTAACCTCAGGCCTGGCCGCGCGATTTCCTTCTCTCACTAACGTGATCCGAAGTCGCTGCCGATACGGAGGACAGCTGAGCGCAACTCCTGTCCTCCCGACGCCTTAGGAACTAGAGCCCCCAAAATGGAAACTCCGAGCGACCTCCCTCTCAATCCCCCCTTCCAGTCCCGGCCAGCTCGCAAGGAAGCGATCGTCCAGGACCGCCCGACGCTGGGCACGATGCCGCTCGCCCGTCGCGGCGCCGGTTGGTGGTTGCTGCCGGGGATCGACTTCGTCTCCTCCTCGCTGGCGCTGGTCCTGATCGCGACCCTCAGCGGTGCCTCCCTCTTCCCAGCTCTGCCCGTCGCCCCGCTCGTCCTGATCGTCGTCTACAGCCTGCTCGGCGTCTACGGCTCCAACCCCTCCAAAGCCGCGCTCTCCAGCGCCGACGGCGCCGGCTGGCCCGTGATCCGCCTCGTCGTCGCGGCCCTGTTCGCCTGGGCCGCCTCGCTGATGACCTCGATCGACGCGGCCGAGCAGCTTGCCCTCTGGGCCGGCTTCGTCGCCCTCGACACCGCTTCGCGCGCCTTCGTCTCCCCCTACCTGCAGCGCCTCAACCGCCCCGAGCGCTGGGTGCTGGTCGGCGACGAGGCGACCAGCGAGCGACTGCGCGCCTACGCGCCGCTGAGCGACTTCGCGACCGTGGTCGGCACCGTGCCCCCCGCCGAGGACGAGGAGGCAGGCTCCAACGGCCGCGTCGCCGCCCTTGAGGTGGTCGAGCGCTACCACGCCGACCGCATCGTCATCTCCAGCCAGCACGCCGACGACGAGGGGCTGCTGGAACTGGTCCGCGCCTTCAAGTCGATCGGCGTCACGGTCAGCCTGCTGCCCCGCCCGCTCGACCTGCTCGAGGCCCAGGCGGTCACGCCCAACCGGGTCGGCGGCGTGCCGCTGATCGAGGTCGAGGCGCTCGCCTCCCAGAACGCCGTCCCCTACACCGGCCCCGACCGCCGCGCCACCCGCAAGACCAAGGTCAGCGTCGTCGTCCCGGCGATGAACGAGGGCCAGAACATCGGCCAGGTGCTGGAGCGCCTGCCCGAGGGCCTGCACGAGGTGATCCTCGTCGACGGCAACTCCAAGGACGACACGGTCGAGGCAGCGCGTCATGCCTACCCCGACATCCGCGTCACCACCCAGAGCGGCCGCGGCAAGGGCGACGCCTTCCGCACCGGCTTCGCCGCCGTCACCGGCAACCTCGTGGTCATGCTCGACGCCGACGGCTCCGCCGACCCGGCCGAGATCCCCCGCTTCGTCGCCGCGCTCGAGGCCGGCGCCGACTTCGCCAAGGGCTCGCGCTACCTCGACGAGGGGGGCAGCGCCGACATCACCTGGATGCGCAGCTTCGGCAACACCTGCCTCAGCGGCACTGCCAACCTCCTGCACGGCACCCACTTCACCGACCTCTGCTACGGCTACAACGCCTTCTGGGCACGCTGCCTGCCCTTCATCGCGCTGGACGTGCCCGGGTTCGAGGTCGAGACCCTGATCAACCTCCGCATCGCCGCCGCCGGGATGAAGATCACCGAGGTGCCGAGCTACGAGGAGGAGCGGATCTCCGGGGTCAGCAACCTGAAGACCTTCCGCGACGGGTTCCGCGTCCTCGGGACGATCCTCAGCGAGTCGCGGCGGCGGCGCAGCATCCACCGCGAGCACCGGCCGCAGCTCACCGCCGAGGCCCAGGAAGTCGACACCGCCGCTTCCGCCGTCTAACGCGGAGCAGGTTTCATGGCCTCCGAGGCCGGCGGAGAAGCCGCCGACGCCGCTACCGTCAAGGCCATGGAGGCCAGCTCGATACAGCGCGGGGAGGGCCTGGCCAAGCGACCGGAGCGCGGCACGCGCAGGACCAGATCCTGGCCCGAAGCGGGCCACCTGGCGCCGCTCGTCCTCTCCACCGGCCTCGGGCTGCTGCTCTGCGCCGGCGCCGACGCGATCTCGCGGGCAACGCTCTCCGGGGCGATGCCGCTCTACTGGATCGGCATCCTCGTCCTCGCCCTGCCGATCTTCTTCCGGCTCACCTCCGAGGACGCCTCGGCCCGCGAACGACTGGCCCTGGTCTGCCTGTTCGGCCTCAGCCTCTACCTGGTCAAGGTCTTCCGCGACGCGCCGATGTTCACCTTCTCCGACGAGCTGATCCACGCCTTCAACGCCAACCAGATCGCCGGGCACCACCACCTCTTCCGCGAAAACCCGATCCTCGCGGCGACGCCCTACTACCCGGGGCTGGAGGGAGCGGCCTCGGCGCTGATGAAGCTGACCGGCGCCTCCGCCTACGGCGCCGGCCTGGTCCTGATCGGCGCCGCCCGGCTGGTCCTGGTCGCCTCGCTCTTCCTGCTCTTCCAGCGGGTCAGCGGCTCGGCCCGGGCGGCCGGCCTCGGCGTCGCGATCTACGCCGGCAACTTCAACTTCCTCTACTGGGGCGCCCAGTTCTCCTACGAGTCGCTGGCCTTGCCGCTGCTGCTGCTGGCGCTGATGGCGCTGGCCGAGCGCGAAGCGGCGCCGAAGGAGGCGCTGCGGACCTGGGGCGCGCCGGTGGCCCTGGCGATGATGGCGATCGTCGTCACCCACCACCTGACCTCCTACGCGATGGCGGTGCTGCTGGTCGCCCTCTCGCTCGCCTACTGGTACGTGCGCCGCAGGTGGGAGCCGCCGAACCCGTGGCCGTTCGCCATCTTCGGGATCCTCCTCGCCGTCTTCTGGCTCTTCGTCGTCGCCAGCGCCACGGTCGGCTACCTCTCGCCCGTCCTCGGCAACGCCTTCACGGCGATCGGCAACACGATCGGCGGCTCCGACGAGCCCCGGGCCCTCTTCCAGGGTGGCGGCCCGAGCGTCGCGCCGACCCCGCTGGCGGCGCGAGCGGTAGCGCTGCTGGCGGTCGTGCTGCTGCTGGCCGGGTTGCCGTTCGGGCTGCGCGAGGTCTGGCGCAAGTACATGAAGGAGCCGTTCGCCCTGCTCTTTGGGATCGCCGCCGTCGCCTTCTTCGCCACCCTCGTCCTGCGCCTCGCCCCCGCCGCCTGGGAGACCGCCAACCGGGCCAGCGAGTTCCTCTTCGTCGGCCTCGCCTTCGTCCTCGCCTGCGCCTGCGTCGAGGCGCTGCGGCGCTGGCCGGGGCTGCGGCGAACCCGACCGCTGATCGCCGCCGGGATCGGCCTGGTCCTGGTCGGCGGCGCGATCTCCGGCTGGCCCTGGGACTCGCAGCTGGCGCGGCCGCTGCGCGCCAGCGCCGCGGACGGGACGATCTCCTCGCCGCCGCTGAGCCTGGCCCAGTGGGCGCAGGGGCTGCCGGACGGGCGCTTCGCGGCAAGCACCGCCGACTCCGGCCTGCTGCTGGACACCGGCGGCAAGACGACCCTGACCGGCAGCTCGCCCGACATCGAAGACGTGCTCGAAGAAGAAGCGCTGGCGGGCTGGATGGTGCCGATGCTGCGCCGCAACGACGTCCGCTACGTCGCCGTCGACCGTCGCGAGGTCAGCGCCGACAGCCTGCGCGGCTACTACTTCTCCCGCCGCGACGGCAACGAAGCCCTGCTCTCGCCGAGCGTCAGCTCCAAGTTCAACGAAATCCCCGGCGTCGCCCGCGTCTACACCAACGGGCCGATCACGGTCTTCGACCTCGAGGCGAAGCGATGAGGGGCCACGGCGACCTCGAGGCGGCCTGCACGGGCGCCACCCTCTGCGCCCTGCTGACGCTGGTGCTCCCGTTCGAGCCACTGCGGATGCTGCTCGCGGCGCCCCTGACCCTGTTCCTGCCCGGCTACGCGATCAGCGCCGCGATCTTCGCCCGGCGGCGGATCGAGCGCCGCCAGTTTCTCCTTTTCAGCCTCGGCCTGAGCCTGGCCGTGCTTGCCCTCGGCGCCCTCGTGCTCAACTACGTGCCGGGCGGGATCCGCGCCTGGTCCTGGGCCCTGCTCCTCTTCCTGGTCGTGCTCGGCTGCTGCCGCGGGGCGGCGCTGCGGCGGCCGAAGCGGGCGCGGGCGCCGGTCTCCT
>DATBXZ010000226.1:0-4014 GCA_036513995.1 Solirubrobacterales bacterium
GAGCCGTGCGGCCAACGGCGGGATCATCAGCACCACGCCAAAGGCCAACAGGACGAAGATCGCGATGTCGCGCAGCAGGTCTTCGGAGAGCCCCAGCGCCGAGATCACGGAGACGAGGGCGACGATCGCGAAGGTGAATGAGACCGTCAGGCCGGCGACGATCCCGAGCGGCCGCCGGTGGCCGCCGGTCGCGCCCGCCGAGAGCGCGATCGGCAGGACCGGCAGCACGCAGGGCGACAGCGCGGTCGCCGCGCCCGCGATGAACCCGAAGAGGATCAGCAATGCCATCTCGTCAACCTTCCCAACCGGGCATTACGAGGAGATGACGGCGGCGGCTCAATCCGCGACGGCGGCTCAGCTGCTGGGAGGCACCGCGGTGACCTCGCCCTCGGAGCGGCCGACGACCTCGACCGCCCGCCCCACCCCCGCGCCGATGCCGAAGTGGGAGCAGATCGTCAGCTCGTGCTCGCGGCGCAGCGGCCGGGTCGGGTCGACGACCGGGGCCGTGCTCAGCGCCTCGGCGTCTTGAGCGACCCAGACACCGAAGGCGGCCCCGGCGCAGTCGCTCAGCGGTACCGCGACGAGCTTGGCGCGGCGACGGCGGCCGACCCGGACGATCAGCCAGGCGGGCTCCTCGGTGCCGGCGTCGACGAAGAAGCCCTCGACCGCGCCGACGGTCGCGCCGTCGGCCTCGCTGAGCTCGGCGCCGATCCATTTCGTCACCTCCGCCCAGGAGGGCATCGCGCCCGCCTCAGCCATCGGTCTGGCGCTCCAGCAGCTCGGCGGCGGCGCTGGCCGGGTCGAGCTCGCGGCTGACCACCCGCTCCAGCAGCTCGGCGGTGCGGGGGTCCTCGGCTGCGGTCGCCTCCAGGCGCCGCCGCATCCGCGCCGTGGCGATGCCGAGCACCTCGCTGCGCAGGTTGCGGGCGCGGCGCTCCTCCAGGGTGCCGGCCGCCTCGATGAAGGCGCGGTGCTCGTCGATCGCTGCCGCCAGCTCCTCGACCCCCTCGCCGCGGGCCGCCTCGGTGCGCAGGATCGGCACCTTCCAGCTCTCGGGGTCGTGGGAGAGCGCCAGCACGCTGCGCACCTCGCGCACCATCGTGTCGGTCATCGGGTGGTCGGCCTTGTTGATGACGATCACGTCGGGGATCTCCATCACGCCCGCCTTCAGCGCCTGGATCGAGTCGCCCGAGCCGGGCATCAGCGCCAGCACGATCGTGTCGGCGTGGTCGACGATGTCGATCTCGGCCTGGCCGACGCCGACGGTCTCGATCAGGACGTCGTCCTTGCCGGCCGCGTCCATCACCAGCGCCACCTGCAGCGCCGCCTCGGAAAGGCCGCCGAGGGCGCCGCGCGAGGCCATCGAGCGAATGAAGACGCCGGGGTCGAGGAAGTGGTCGGAGAGGCGGATGCGATCGCCGAGCAGGGCGCCGCGGGTGAAGGGGCTGGAGGGGTCGATCGAGAGCACCGCCACCTGGCGCTCGCCCTTGCGCAGCTCCGCGGTCAGAGCCCCGATCAGGGTGCTCTTGCCGACCCCCGGCGGTCCGGTGAAACCGACGATGCGGGCCTTGCCGGTACGCGGGTAGACCTCGCGGACGAGGTCCCAGCCGGCCGGGTCGTCGGACTCGATCAACGTGATCGCCCGCGCCAGCGCCCGCTTGTCGCCGGCGACGAGGCGCTCGGCGAGCGGCGCGGATTTGGCGGCGTCGGGCATGGGCGGGTGAGTCTAAAGTCCCGGCCGCCGGTGATCCGCTCGACCCAATTCCTCGCCCGCCAGCGGATGCTCAACCACCGCTACGCCCGCCTGCTCTGGCGCTACCTCTGGCGGCGGCTGCTGACCCGGGCCGGCCGGCGCTGGCGCACCGACGGCTTCGTCTTCTTCGGGCGCCGGTTGGAAATCCAGATCGGGCGCGAGGCCGAGGTCCGCTTCGGCCGCTTCGTCTGGATCGGCGACGGCACCAAGATCCGCTGCCACGAGGGCGAGGTCGAGATCGGCGCGAAGACGGTGATGGGCCAGGAGTGCACGATCTCTGCCTACCGCCGGGTGCGGATCGGCGAGCAGTGCGTGATCGCCGACCGGGCGATGTTCATCGACTTCGACCACGGCGTCGTCGAGACCGAGCGCCCGATCCGCGTCCAGGGCATCTACATGCGCGACGTCGAGGTCGGCTCCAATGTATGGATCGGCTACGGCGCCTGCATCCTGCGCGGCGTCCGCGTCGGCGACAACTCGATCGTCGGCACCAACTGCGTGGTGACCAAGGACGTTCCCGCCAACGCCGTCGTCGCCGGCATCCCGGCCCGGATCATCCGCATGCGCGAGGCGCCGCAGGAGCTGAGCTGGCCGCATCCGGTCGAGCCCGACCCGGCGGCCCACACCACCCTCCCGCCTCCGCCTTCCTGAACCTACGCCGGGTCGCGCTGGGCGCCGGCCAGGTCGGCGTAGACGGCGGCGGTCTGCTCGGCGACGTCGCCCCAGTCGAAGCGGCGCACGTGCTCGTAGGCGTCGGCGACGAGGCGGCGGCCGAGCTCGTCGTCGGAGAGGACGCGGATCGCCACCTCGGCGAGGGCGTCGGGATCGTCGGCGCGGAAGCGCAGGCCGCCTTCCTCGTGGACGACGACCTCGCGCAGGCCGCCGGTGTCGGCGACGATGCAGGGACAGCCCGAGGCCATCGCCTCCAGGGCGACCAGTCCGAAGGGCTCGTAGATCGAGGGGACCACGGTGAGGTCGGCGATCCGGTAGAGCGAGTGGAGGACGTCGTCGCCGATCCAGCCGAGGAAGGTGCCGTGCTCCATCAGGCCCAGCTCCTCGGCCTGGCGGTGCAGCTCGGCCTCGTGGGTACCGGAGCCGGCGACGAGGAAGCGGGTGCCGGGAACGGCGTCGATCAGCCGCGGCATCGCCTCCAGCGCCAGCTGGAAGCCCTTCTCGTAGACGAGGCGGCCGATCAGCAGCACCAGCTTTTCCTCCGGGGCGGCGAACTCGGCCCGCAGCCGCTCCAGCTCGGCCGGGTCCTGGGCCTGCAGGTCGTCGGGGTCGATCCCGTTGGGGATGACGCTGACCCGCTTCTCGGCGACGCCGAAGATGTCGACGATCTGCTCGCGCATGTAATGGGAGCAGGCGATCACCCGCTGCGAGCGGTTGACGATCCAGCGCTCGACCCCGTGGATGTAGGTCTGCGGGTGCTTGTCGACCCAGCCCTGGTGGCGGCCGAACTCGGTCGCGTGGATCGTCGTCACCAGCGGCGCCTCGAAGCGCTTGGCGAGGTGGTCGCAGGCGTTGGCGACCAGCCAGTCGTGGCCGTGGACGAGGTCGAACTCGTAGCGGTCGCCGAGCTCGACGCCGGCGGCCAGCATGTCGGAGTTCATGCGCTCGACCCAGGTGACGAACTCGCCGAGGTCGGTCGGGCGCTTGGGCTCGCGGATGCGGTGGACGACGACGCCGTTGGCGAGCTCCTCGGCCGGCGACTCCTCGCCGCCGCGGGTGAGGACGTGGACCTCGACGCCGAGTCCGACCAGGGCCTCGGAGAGCTTGCGGACGTGGCGGGCGAGGCCGCCCTCGATCAGCGGCGGGTACTCCCAGGAGAGGATCAGGACACGGGTCATCGCGAGAGGGGTGCTACGGCTCCAGAAGCGGAGCGAGGCTCAGGTCCGGGGCGAGAGAGCGCATGCGCGGGTCGGTGACAGAGCCGGAGTCTATGGCCTCCAACAAGGCCCGGGCGTGGTCGGTGGCCCGCTGGTAGGCGTAGTCGCCCGCCTCGCCGCGCTTGTCGAGGAAGGCCCAGTCGCTCGCCTGCGCCGCCAGCAGCTCGCGGGCGGCGCGCTTCGCGGCGTCGCCCCCCGGGCCTGAGTCGCTTCCCAGGCCCGGAGAGAGCGCCCGCAGCAGCCGCAGCTCCATCCGCCGCGCCCCCCAGGCGAGGTCGGCGACGGCCGGCGAGTCCCAGGTGGAGAGGTCCTTCTCCTCCCCCCAGGTCGAGGCCGCCAGCTCGCGCTCGACCGGCTCGTGCTCGGCCAACG
>DATBXZ010000227.1:0-2369 GCA_036513995.1 Solirubrobacterales bacterium
CGAGCCCCGGCCAGACGCGCTCGGTGCGAGCCTCGTAGAGGGCGCGCCGCGCCCCGGCCAGGCCCTCGGGCTCCGGTGCCGCGACCCCGCCGGCCAGGTGGAGGATGTTGGCACCCGCGAAGTTGCCGGCCTCGCTGACGCCGTAGTACTCGATCACCGCCTCGGCGTCCGCGCCCAGCACCGCGCGGATCTGCGCCGGCGTCCAGACGTAGAAGCGACCCTCCTCGCCCTCGGAGTCGGCGTCGAGGGCCGAGTAGAAGCCACCCTCGGGACCGCGCATCTCGGCCAGCATCCAGTCCAGGGTCTCTTCGCAGACGCGGCGGTAGCGCTGGTGGCCGAAGACCTGCCAGCCGTGCAGGTAGGCGCGGGCCAGCAGCACGTTGTCGTAGAGCATCTTCTCGAAGTGGGGGACGAGCCAGACGGCGTCGACCGAGTAGCGGGCGAAGCCGCCGCCGACCTGGTCGTAGATGCCGCCGGCCGCCATCGCGTCGAGCGTGCGCTCCACCACCTCGCGCTCGCCGCGGGCCAGCAGCAGCTCCAGGGCCGAGGCCGGCGGGAACTTGGGAGCGCCGCCGAAGCCGCCGCGCTCGATGTCGGCGGCGCCGCGCAGGGCCGCCACGGCCGCCTCCAGCGCTGCCGCCTCGGGCGGCTCCGGGCTCGGCTCGATCAGGCCGACCGCGCCCAACCGCGCCTTCGTCCCCGGCGCCCGCTCGCGGATCTCCTCGCGCTGGCGCTCGAAGGCGTCGACGACCGCTTCCATCACCATCTGGAAGCTCGGCATGCCGCGGCTCTCGTCCGGCGGGAAGTAGGTGCCGCCGTAGAAGGGCACGCCCTCGGGGTCGAGGAAGACGGTCATCGGCCAGCCGCCATGGCCGCTCATCGCCTGCACCGCCTCCATGTAGATCGCGTCGACGTCGGGACGCTCCTCGCGGTCGACCTTGACGCTGACGAAGTGCTCGTTCATGTAAGCGGCGGTGGCGGCGTCCTCGAAGGACTCGCGCTCCATCACGTGGCACCAGTGGCAGGCCGAGTAGCCGACCGAGAGCAGGATCGGCCGGTCCTGCTCGCGGGCGCGCTCGAGCGCCTCCGCGCCCCACGGGTACCAGTCGACCGGATTCTCGCGATGCTGGAGGAGGTAGGGACTGGTCTCCTGGGCGAGCCGGTTGGTCATCCTTTTCCAGCCTACCCAGGTGCGTGTGGACGCCAACTATTCGAGTGGCCAAGTCGCCGAAATTCAAGTCCGCTGGGACGAAACGAGCTGGTTCTCCGGTGCGCTGCCGCGGAAGTCAATAACTTCCGGGAGTGGCAAACGCGGGCACTCCTCAGAAACTCGATCCGGCGCTGCAGACGGTGCTCGAGAAACTGAGTGGGGAGGACCGCGAAGTCGTCGAGGGAGCGCTGAAGAAGGCCGAGAAGACCGAGGCCGAGCTGCGCTACCTGGCCGATCACGACTCTCTCACCGGCCTCCTCAACCGCCGCCGCTTCCGCGCCGAACTCGACCAGTACGTCTCCTTCACCGCCCGCTACGGCGGCCAGGGGGCGGTGATGATCATCGACATCGACGGGCTCAAGCAGGTCAACGACAAGCTCGGGCACCAGGTCGGCGACAGCCTGATCCGGCGCATCTCCGCCGCCCTGCGCGAGCGGGTACGGGCCACCGACATCGTCGCCCGTCTCTCCGGCGACGAGTTCGCGGTGCTGATGCCCCAGTCCGACACCGCCGGCGCGATGCAGCTCGGCGAGGATCTGCGCGCCGCGGTGGCGGAGGGATCCCCTTCCGCGGCCGAGCAGGGCATCTCGACGATCAGCGTCGGGATCACGATGTTCGGCGGCACCCGCGACGCCGGCGCCGAGGCCGTCCTGGTCGCGGCCGACCAGGCGATGTACCGAGCCAAGGAGGAGGGGCGCAACCGCGTCGCCCTCTTCGAGGACCCGGGCGCGAGCGAGGTTCGCGCCCAGCGCGGCCAGACGACCGCCGCCAGGATCCGCGACGCGCTGACCCAGGATCGGCTCAGCCTCGCGACCCAGCCGATCCGCAGCCTCGCCTCGGGCGGGATTGAGCGCTATGAGCTGCTGCTGCGGATGACCGGCGAGAACGGCGAGCTGCTGCCGGCCGCCTCCTTCATCGAGGTCGCGGAGCGCTCCGGGATGGTGCAGGAGCTGGACCGCTGGGTTGTCGCCCGCGCCCTCGAGCTGCTGGCCGAGCGCGAGCGAGCCGGCGAGCCCGTCTCGCTGCACGTCAACCTCTCCGGCGCCTCGCTGACCGATATCTCCGTGCTCGAGTTCATCGAGCGCCGCCTCGACGAGGGCGACGCCGACCCTGGCCGCTGCACCTTCGAGATCACCAAGACGGCCCAGGTCGAGGACTA
>DATBXZ010000228.1:0-4381 GCA_036513995.1 Solirubrobacterales bacterium
GTTCATGAACTGGGACCGGGCGCTGATCACCGACTCCGGTGGCTTCCAGGTCTTCTCGCTCGCCCACGGCGGCGTCGCCAACGAGGTCAAGGGCAGCGGCCGCTCCGGCGGCCACGGCTCCGAGGTCGAGATCACCGAGGAGGGTGCCCGCTTCCGCTCGCCCCGCGACGGCGGCGAGCTGTTCCTCTCGCCCGAGGTCTCGATGCGGATCCAGGCCGAACTCGGCGCCGACATCGCGCTCGCCTTCGACGAGTGCACCCCCTTCCACGCCGATCGCGACTACACCGCCCGCTCGACCGAGCGCACCCACCGCTGGCTCGACCGCTGCGTCGCCTGGCACGACGAGCACGGGCCGTCCGGCCAGGCGCTCTTCGGCATCGTCCAAGGCGGCACCCACGAGGACCTGCGGCGCGAGTCGGCCGAGGCGGTCAGCGCGGCGGGCGTCCACGGCCTGGCGATCGGCGGCACCCTCGGCCGCGACAAGGAGGAGATGGCCGCGGTCCTCGCCTTCACCGCGCCGCTGCTGCCCGAGGAGGCGGCCAAGCACCTGCTCGGGATCGGCGAGGTCGACGACCTGCTCGGCGGCATCGCGCTCGGCCTCGACGTCTTCGACTGCGCCGTTCCCACCCGCCTCGCCCGTCACGGCGTCGCCCTGGCTCCCGATCCGGAGAGCCGCTTCCGGCTCGACATGCGCAAGGGGGCCTGGGTCGGCAATCGCGAGCCCCTGGTCGAGGGCTGCCCCTGTCCGGCCTGCCGGCGCTACGACCGCGACTACGTCAGCTATCTCTCGCGCGCCGAGGAGCTCACCGCGGTGCGCCTGATCGTCCTCCACAACCTCACCTACATGCACCAGCTCACGACCCACGCCCGCGCCGCGATCGAGGCCGGCGGCTTCGACGCCTACCGCGCCGCCGTGCTCGCCGGCGCGACCCCCTGGGACGCTATTCGGTGTTCTTCTTGACCAGTTCCTTCACTTCTTCGACGACCTTTTCGACGGTGTCGCCGGCCACCTGCTTGACCCTGACGCCGGCCGCCTGGTCGGTCGTGTAGATCACCGCCGCGGCGACGGCGGCGGCCACCAGCACCAGCGCGACCAGGGCGAGGACGAAGCGGACGAAGCGAGAGAAGCCCGAGCGGGTCTTGCCTGCCGCCGCCCGTGCCGGCGCGGCCGGGGGCGGGGGCGGGGAGACGCGTGCTTGTGGACGCCGGGTCTGCGACTGCGCCGGCCGGTACTCGGTCTGGGCGGTGGTGCGATCGAGGTGGCGGGTGGCGGCGGTGTCGCCGCCGAGCACACGGGTCGGGGTCGCGCCCTCGGGGACCGTCACGTCCTCGCCTTCGAGGCCCAGCCGCAAGCCGCTGGCCAGCTCGTCGGCGCTGGCGTAACGGCGGTGCGGATCGCCCTCCAGCGCCCGCAGCACGGCGCCGCCGAGGGTCTCGGGGACTTCGCCGTTGTAGGTGCTGGGCGGCAGCGGCTTCTCGTTCTGCTGGCGCACCGCCAGCTCCGCCAGCGAGGACCCCTCGTAGGGCAGCCGCCCGGTGAGGAACTGGTAGAGGACGACGCCGAGCGCGTAGACGTCGGTGGCCGGCGTCGCCTCCTCGCCGCGCACCTGCTCGGGGGCCAGGTAGGCGGCGGTCCCGACCACCGAGCCGACCTGGGTGATCCGGGTCTGCTCGATCGCCCTGGCGATCCCGAAGTCGGTCAGCTTGACGGTCATCTCGCCGCCGCCGACCGGGCCGCCGGTGACCATCAGGTTGCCGGGCTTGACGTCGCGGTGGATGATCCCGCGGCGGTGCGCGTAGTCGAGGCCGGCGCAGGCCTGGATCCCGATCTCGGCGGCGACATCCGGCTCCACCGGGCCGTGGCGCTGCAGGATCTGGGCGCCGGAGCGGCCGGAGACGTACTCCATGACAATGTAGTGGCGGCCCTCGTCGACGCCGGTGTCGTAGACCTGGACGATGTTGGGGTGGATCAGCTTCGCCACCGCCAGCGCCTCGCGGCGGAAGCGGGCGACGAAGCGCTCGTCGTCGGAGAGATGCTCGGCGAGGACCTTGACGGCGACGGTGCGCTCGAGGATCAGGTCGGTCGCCTTGTAGACGTTCGACATGCCACCGG
Source organism: Solirubrobacterales bacterium (assembly GCA_036513995.1). GTDB lineage: Bacteria > Actinomycetota > Thermoleophilia > Solirubrobacterales > 70-9 > VAYN01. Next base: position 2,114 of record DATBXZ010000228.1, read on the forward strand.
AGCCGAGCCGCTCGCCCGTCTCGTAACGGCCGGAGAGAGATCCCGCCTCCATCATCCGCTGCCTGCCGGTTCGCCGGGGCCGACGCCGCCCGAGGGGGTACCGCCGGTTTCGGCCGGCGGTGCTTCGACTTCGCCTTCTTCGTGGCCCTTGGCTTCGCCTTCGGCCTGCGTTGGCGGGGCGGGGGTGGTTTCTTCCGGCGCCGCTTCGGCTTCCTTCTTCGGCTTCTCCGGCTTCTGCTTCTTTTCCACGACTTCCGGCGATTCCTCGGCTTCGTCGACCGCCGGCGACGTTTCTTCTTCCTCCGGCGCTTCTTCGCAGCTGGCGACGACTTCGTTGAGCCTGCTCGCGCCTTCCTGCAGCGCCAGCTTCAGCCTCTTGTCGACGCCGCCGAGGGCTTCGATCTGGGCGCTGACCGCCTGCGCGGCATCTTCGGCGCCGACGCAGTCGCCTTCCGTCGCCAGGCTCTTGACCTGGTCGAGGTTGGCGGTGATTTCGTTGGCGGTGTTGCCGGGCAGCAGGTCGGCCTTGCCGCTGCTGCCGCAGGCGACCAGTCCCAGCGCCGCGACGGCACCCAGGGAGAGGGCGAGGAGGGATGCGCTCAAGCGACCCATGAATCGAGTCTAGACAACGGCCGGGGAGCCGTATTTTGCCTGCAATCGAGCTTCATCGGCCGACCTCCAGGCGCTCCGCCAGCTGACTCGGCAGGCCGGCGGCGAGGATCGTCTGCGCCGCCGTGGCGACGTCGTAGGGGACGCGGTGGAAGTGCGCCGTCAGCTGCTCGGTGTCGAGCTCCAGCCAGGCGGCGCGCGGGTCGCTGTCGCGGGGCTGGCCGACGCTGCCGGGGTTGAGCAGCCACTCGCCGCTCTCGAGGCCTAGCAGCGCCCCGTCGCCAGCCTGTGCGCCCTGGGCGTCGCCGGCCCGCCCTCCATCCGGCCGGGTGAAGAAGAGGGCGATGTGGGAGTGGCCGATCAGTCCGATCCGCTCCGTCTGCGCGTCGAGCCCCGCTTCCGCCTGTTCGACCGAGAGCACGTACTCCCAGATCGGGTCGTTGGGGGAGCCGTGGGCGAGCCCAATCCCCGCCCGCGTGCCCGCCGGCTCGAGGCCGCGCAGGAAGTCGAGCGTGGCGGCACTGGCGTTCTCCTGGGTCCATTCGACCGCGACCGCCGCGGTCTCCGAGAAGGTGGCGAGGTCGAGCCTGTCGAGCACTGCGAGGTCGTGGTTGCCGGCAAGGCAGACGTCGCAGCGCTGCTGGATCAGGTCCGCGCAGGCGTCGGGCTGGGCGCCGTAGCCGACCACGTCGCCGAGGCACCAGATCTCCTCCACGCCGGCCTCGTCGATCGCCGCGAAGACGGTCTCCAGGGCTGGCTGGTTGGAATGGACGTCGCTGATGATGGCCGCACGCAAGCGGCCAGCGTACCCTGGGCCAGGCCCCGCGGACCCGCCTAGCCCACGCCGGGCCTTGGGTCCATACGATTGGGCGGTGACCGTCACCGATTCGATCGCCGAGCTGCGCGGCGCCGTCGACCAGGCGGCGCGGGCTCTGCGCGACGGTGAGCGCACCGAGCCGGCGCCTTCTCTCGACCGCCCGCCGAAGCCGGAGCTGGGCGACTACAGCTCCAACGCGGCGATGCTGCTGGCGGCGCCGCTGGGCGACAACCCGCGCGCGGTCGCCGAGCGCCTGCGGGCGGAGCTGGAGCGCGATCTCGGCGACTCCGGCAGCCTCGAGCGGATCGAGGTCGCCGGCCCCGGCTTCGTCAACCTCTTTCTCTCCGACTCCTGGTACCGGCGCGCCCTGGCGTCCCTGGTCGCCGCCGGCGAGGGCCTCGGCCCGGCCCCGACCGCGAGCCCGGAGCGGGTCCTGGTCGAGTTCGTCTCCGCCAACCCGACCGGGCCACTGCACGTCGGTGGCGGCCGCCACGCCGCCTACGGCGACGCCCTGGTGCGGCTGCTGGAGGCGGTCGGGCACGAGGTCGAGCGCGAGTACTACGTCAACGATGCCGGCGGCCAGATCGACCGCTTTGCCGACTCGATCGCCGCCCGCATGACCGGGGGCGAGCTGCCCGAGGACGGCTACAGCGGCGAGTACGTCGTCGAGCTGGCGCGGAAGATCGCCGCCGAGGGCCTCGACTCCGGCGATCGCGAGGCGCTCGGCCGGCGCGGGATCGAGCTGATGCTGGAGGAGGTGCGGGGGACCCTGGAGCGCTTCGGCGTCAGCTACGACACCTGGTTCTCCGAGCGCGACCTCTATCAGCGCGGCGAGGTCGAGT
>DATBXZ010000229.1:0-2245 GCA_036513995.1 Solirubrobacterales bacterium
CACCCGAAACCTCACGGATACCCGCCTCGCCGCTGCCGCTGGCGCCCTTCATGCTCGGTCTGCCGGACGAACCGCGCCGCGACCGCAGCCGCTTCTCGACCTACTCCGATCTCGCCGACGATGCCGCTCTGATCCGGTTGCGGGCGGCCGCGACGGACCCGGCGGCAGACCTGGCCGCCGCGCTTGAGCGCGCGCTCGGCCTGAATACCTCGATGCGAGGCGCGGCATGAGCCGGATGCCGGCGCAGATGGAGTCATCGGGCAACGGCAACGGCACCGTGACCGCCCTGTCGGTCGCCGCCGCGGGCCCCGCCGCCGACGCCCTGCCGCTGGCGCTGCGGGGCGTTTCGAAACGTTGGCACAAGAGCCAGGAGCCGGTGCTCGACGAGGTCGATCTCGATCTCGACATCGGCACCAGCACCTGGATCGGGGGGCGCAACGGCGTCGGCAAGACGACGCTGCTGCGGATCGCCGCCGGGCTGATCGATCCCGACCACGGTCGCGCCCAGGCCTGGGGCTTTACCGCCGCGGAGCGGCGGGGGCGCTATCAGCAGCTGATCTCGCTGCTGCCCGCCGGCGATCGCGGTCTCTACGCCCGGCTGACCGTGCGCCGCCAGCTGATGTTCTGGGCGCGCATCTCGATGGTCGATCGTGCTCGCGCCGCCGCCGTGGTCGAGGAGGCGATTGACGCCTTCGCGCTGCGGGAGCTGGCGGGGCGCCGCGTCGACCGGATGTCGATGGGGCAGCGCCAGAGGGTGCGGATCGCGATGACGTTCCTGGCCGAGCCCGAGGTCGTGCTCCTGGACGAGCCGCTGACCAGCCTCGACTCCGAGGGGGCGGAGATCCTCGACCGGGCGATCGACGGGATGCTCGGTCGCGGTGGCGCCCTCCTCTGGTGCTCGCCGGAAGGCGAACGACTGGACCGGGAGTTCGACACGAAGCTCGTGCTCGAGCGGGGAAGGCTGGCCCCCGCGTGAGCGAACTGGCCCTCGCCGGCAGCGCCTTCGTCGCGGTCCTGCGCCGTGACCTGCATGTCTTCCTCTCCTACCGGACGAGGTTTGTCAGCCAGGTCCTGACCCCGGTCTTCAGCCTCGTCCTCTTCTACTACGTGTCGCGCCTGGTCAAGTTCCCCAGCTTTCCTTCTCCCAACGCCTATTTCGGGTTCGTCGTCGTCGGGATCGCGCTGAGTAGCGTCCTCTACGCGTGCTTCTCGATCGCGGAAATGGTTCGCGGGGAGCTCGTCGCCGGCACCTTCGAACGCATGCTGCTCTCCCCCTTCGGCGGCGTCCGCGGCGTTCTCGCGATGACGGTCTTTCCGCTCGCCTACGCGTTCTTCCTGGCTGCGATCACGCTTGGGCTCGGCTGCCTCGTGTTCGGCCTGCAGCTGCACTGGTCGACGGTGCCGTTCAGCATCCCGGCGATAGTGCTGGCGCTGACGGCGTTCCTACCCTTCGGCCTCTTCTTCGCGGCCATGACCGTCGCCACCAAGCAGGGCAGTGTCGGCACCAGCTGGGTGATCGCGCTGATCTCGCTCGTCGGCGGGCTCTACTTTCCGATCGGCCTGCTGCCGGAATGGGCCCAGCTGGTCGCGAAGGTGCAGCCGTTCACTCCCGCGACCGAAATGCTGCGCTACCTGCTGGTCGGCAGCCCGATGAGCACGTCGCTGGCGGTCGCGATCGCGAAGGTGGCCGCGTTTGCCGTCGTGCTGCTGCCCGCGTCCCTGTACGCCCTCTATCGAGCGATCCGCTTCGGCCAGCGCCGCGGCACGATCATCGAGTACTAGAGACTAGGAGTCGAGATGCCCCAGGATGCACCGCAAAGCTCGCCGCCCCTGCTGGCAGCAAAGGTCAGGGTGCCGCAGAACGTCGTCTTCCGCAGCTTCCCGGCGGAGACGGTGGTGCTGAACCTGCAGACCGGCAAGTACCACGGCCTCAACCCGACCGCCGGCCGCATGCTCGAGGTGCTGGTCGAGTCGGAGACGGTGAACGATGCGGTCGAGGTGCTGGCGGCGGAGTACGACCGGCCGGCGGCGGGGGTCGAAAGGGACGTCCAGGATCTCTGCCGGGCGCTGCTCGACCGCGGCCTGATCGAAACCGAAGGCGCGACCGCGGACTGAGCCTGTCCTGTGCGCAGGCTCCCCACGAACCTCGGGCTGGGGCCGCGCCAGCGCGCCGAGCTCGTCGCGGAGATCGTGATCGCCTACCTGCGTGCCCGTCGCGAACTGCGCCGGGCCCCGATCGAGGCGG
>DATBXZ010000230.1:0-3702 GCA_036513995.1 Solirubrobacterales bacterium
GGCCGGGAAGTCCGAGGCGCTGGCGGCCTTCTCGCGGCTCGGCGCGGCGACGCTCTCCAGCGACGCGGTCGTCCACGAGCTGCTCGATTCCGAACCGCTGATCGGGCGGCTGGTCGAGCGCTGGGGCGGGGAGGTCGCACCCGAGGGGGCCGTCGACCGTACCCGCATCGGCGAGATCGTCTTTGCCGACCCGGAGCAGCTGGCTTGGCTCGAGGCGCAGATACACCCGCTGGTGGCCGAGCGGATGGTCGAGTGGTTGGGCTCGCTGCCGGCGGGCACCGAGATCGCGGTGGTGGAGGTGCCGCTGCTCTTCGAGGGGGGCAGGCACGAGGTCTTCGACACGACGGTGGCGGTCGTCAGCGACGACGAGGTTCGTCGCGAGCGCGCCGCCGCGCGCGGCCACGCCCTCGTCGACGAGCGCGAGGCGCGCCAGCTTTCGCAGGAGGAGAAGGCCTCGCGGGCCGCCCACGTTGTTGCCAACAACGGCTCGGTCGAGGACCTGGAGCGGGCGCTGTCCGCGCTGCTCGCGAAGCTGCGGAGATGAATCGAAGGGCACGGCGGCGGCGACGCTGGCTGGCGTTCGGTGGAGGCGCGGTAATAGTCGTACTCGGCCTCTGGGTGCTGGTGGCGAGCGGGGTCTTCGACCACGCGCTGAAGGAGCTGACGCTGCCGCTCACGCACGAGGACGTGATCCGCCAGCAGGCCTCCGAAAAGGGCGTCGACGCGGCCCTGATCGCCGCCGTCATCTACTCGGAGTCGAAGTTCTCCGACCAGACTTCCAGCGCCGGGGCCCGCGGGCTGATGCAGATCACGCCGGAAGCGGCGAAGGAAATCGAGCGCCTCAGCGGCGGCACCACGTTCAAGCTCGACGACCTCTCCGACCCGGAAATCAACATCCGCTACGGCACCTTCCTGCTGCGCGAACTGCTCGATCGCTACGAAGGCGACGAGGCCGCGGCCCTCGCCGCCTACAACGCCGGCCCCGGCAATGCCGACAAGTGGGGCGGCGCCGACCTTAACGTCAGCGACATCCCCTTCCCGGAAACTCGCGCCTACGTGGAAGAGGTGCTCGAAAAGCAGAAGGCCTACCGCGAAAAGTACGCCAAGGAGCTGGGCTACCGGTGAGCGTGGCTGCTCCGAGGCCGCGCGTCGCCGCGCTGGCCCTGGCCGTCGGCCTGGTGCTGGCCGACTCCTCGGTCGTCGTCCTGGCGCTGCCGGACATCTACCGCGACCTCGACACCAGCATCGCCGGCGTCACCTGGGTACTGATCTCGTTCAACCTGGTGATGGCGCTGGCGGCGGTGCCGGCGGCGCTGCTGGCCCGCCGCGTCGGGCCGGCCCGGGCGGCCGCGGTCGGGCTGGCGGTCTTCGCCGGCGCCGGGCTTGCCTGCGGGCTCGCCGACGAGCTCTCGACCCTGATCCTCGCCCGCTGTATCCAGGCGCTCGGGGGCGCCCTCGCGGTCACGGCGGCACTGGAGCTGCTGCCCGCCTCGGTCGGCTCCGAGCGCCGCGCGACCGCGATCTGGGCCACCGCCGGCGCCACCGGGGCGGCGCTGGGACCGGCGGTCGGCGGCATCCTCACCGAGCTCGTCTCCTGGCAGTCGATCTTCCTGCTCCAGGTGCCGGTGGCCCTCGCCGCCGCGGTGCCGATCCTCGCCGTCGCCAGGCATGAGGCGGCGACCGGGATCCTGCAGACCGAGCTGCGCCGCACCGGCCGTCCCCACGTCGCCGCCAACGTCGCCCTGGCGATGGTCTCGGCGGCGATCGCCGCGGCGCTGTTCCTGCTGGTGCTGCTGCTGATCGAAGGCTGGCGCCTGACCCCGATCGGCGCCGCGATCGTGGTCACCGTAATGCCCCTCGCCGCCATCCTCGGCAGCCGCCTCGGCCCGCTCGTGCCCAGTGCCAGGGCCCGCGCCGCCGCCGGCGCGATCCTCGTCTCCGGCGGGCTCGGCGGGCTGGCGCTGCTGCCGCATGCCGACGTGGCACTGACCCTGCCGCCGCAGGTCTTGGTCGGCATCGGCCTCTCGCTGGTGCTCTCGGCTCTGACCGAGACGGCGCTCGGCGGCCGCGCCCCGCAGGCGATCCACGGCGGCTGGACGATCTCCGCCCGCCACGCCGGGGTCGTGATCGGGCTGCTGGCGCTGACCCCGATCTTCACCGCCGACATCGCCCAGCAGCGCGACGATGCGATCAACGCCGGCACCGCGGTGATCCTCGACTCCAAGGTCAACCCGCTGCTCAAGATCGGCCTGGCCCAGAAAATCGAGGACCGGCTCGAAGGGGAGAAGGGGAAGGTGTCGACCCTCGGCCCCGCCTTCGAGCCGCTGCCCAGCGATCCCGCCGACCGCGCCGCCGTCGAAGGGCTGCGCGACGAACTGCAGGAGCAGCTCAATCGCGGCGCCACCCACGCCTTCAGCCCCTCCTTCGGGCTCGCCGCCCTGCTCGGCCTGCTGGCGCTGATCCCGATCGGCCTCTCGCGGCGGGTGGACCTGTGAACGCGAAGCTGCGGGGCCGGCTGCTGGTCGGGGCGGCGGTCGTCGCGTCCCTGGCCCTGGTCGGCGTCTACCTCGCCGCCGGTGGCTCCTCCTACGCGCCGGAGAAGAGCCAGGACCCCTGCAAGCACCGTCCCTGGAGCAATCCCGAAGGGCTGCAGGAAATCGCCAACCAGTTCTCGATCTCCGCCCTCGACGGTGCCGCCTGCCAGCTCGGGGTGACGCGGGAGACGCTGGCGCGGGCGCTGGCCACGCCGGAGGGGCGCGAACGCTTCAAAGAGCGCTACGGGATCGACGACGCGAAGCTGGCGCGGGCGATCCGGGCCGGGCTGCTGCGCGCCGTCAGCGACGCCGAAGAAGCCGGCGCTCTCAGTCCCCTGATCGCCGGGCCGCTGCGGGGGACGATCGAAGAAATCCCACTTGACCGCGCGATCGAACTGGTCAACGACGCCAGCTCGGCGCTGGGCGGATTTGAAGGCCTGCTCGGTCCGGCAACCAATCTGCTCGAAGAATTCCTGCCCTAGGCAGGGCCCTTCAGTCTCAAGCTCGGCGGCCCCGGCACCGATAGACGCCGTACGCATGTACGAGCCTCAGCAAGACTCCGCGCCCGCGACCAAGCTGGTCGTCCCGATCGTCGTTGGCACCCGCCCCGAGGCGATCAAGCTGGTGCCGATCATCATGGCGCTGCGCCAGAGCGAGTACTACGAGCCGATCGTGATCTCGACCGGCCAGCACAACCGCATGGTCGAGTACATCTTCGAGCTGGCCGAGATCAAGCCCGACGTGACCCTCTGGTCGGGCTCGCGCCGCTCCAACCTGAACGAGCGTGTGGCCTCGGTGATGCAGCGCTTCGAAGACTTCTGCGTCGAGCGCTTCGACCTCGACCCCGACGCGGTCCCCACTGCCGAGGACGTCCTCGGCGGCCGCCACCCGGCGGCGGTGCTGGTCCACGGCGACACCAGCTCGGCGATGGCCGCTTCGCTCTCGGCCTTCCACCTCCATATCCCGGTCATGCACGTCGAGGCCGGGCTGCGGACCGGCGGCAGCAACCTCAGCCCCTTCCCGGAGGAGCTCAACCGTCAGGTGATCTCGACCATCGCCGCCCTCCACTTCGCCCCGACCTCGGCCAACCTGCAGAACCTGGTGCGCGAGGACATCCCGGTCGAGCAGGTCTTCGTCACCGGCAACACCGGGATCGACGCGCTGCAGT
>DATBXZ010000231.1:0-3838 GCA_036513995.1 Solirubrobacterales bacterium
GGCTGAGATCGGCGGTCGGTGGTGGGCCTGCGCGGGCGCGGAGCCGGTGGCGCCGGCGTCTTCGCCGAAGTCGAAGATCGAGCCCTGGCCGAGCTGCGCGTCTTCCTGCGCCTTCTGCCCGGCCGACTGGGCCGCCGGCAGGGTCTCCAGCATCCCCTTGCGGGTGGCGCCGGTCGAGTCGAGGGCACCGCACTTGACCAGGCACTCGATCGCCCGCTTGTTGACGGCGCGGGAGTCGACCCGCTCGCAGAAGTCCCAGATCGAGGCGATCTCGGCGTCCTCGCGGGCGCGCAGAATCGCCTCGACCGCCGCGTGGCCGACGTTCTTGACCGCATCGAGGCCGAAGCGGATCGCCTTCTCGTTGACGACGAAGCTGTGGTCGGAGGAATTGACATCGGGCGGCAGCACCTCGATCCCCATCTCCTCGCAGCGGTTGACGAAGAAGGGCACCTTGTCTTTGGTGCTCATCACCGAGGAGATCACCGCCGCCATGTACTCGGCCGGGTAGTTGGCCTTGAGGTAGGCGGTGCGGTAGGAGATCAGCCCGTAGCAGGCGGCGTGGGACTTGTTGAAGGAGTAGTCGGCGGCCGCTTCGTTCAGTTTCCAGAGGTCCCTGGCGACGTTGGGGGCGGTCTTCGATTCCTCCAGCCCCTGCATGAATTTGTCTTTCATCGTCGCCATCAGCTCGCGCTTCTTCTTGCCGATCGCCTTGCGCAAGTCGTCCGCCTCGGCACCGCTGAAGCCGGCCATCGAGCGCGAGATCTCCATCAACTGCTCCTGGTAGATGACGCAGCCGTGGGTCTCCTCGGTGATCGCGCGCAGGCGCGGGTCGGGATAGCGGACCGTGGTCGGGTCCTTCTTGCCCTTGGCGTAGGCGGGGATGTAAGCCATCGCGCCGGGCCGGTAGAGGGCGCCGAGCGCGACCAGGTCGGCGAACTCGGTCGGCCCGACCTTGCGCAGCGCGTCGCGCATGCCCTCCGACTCGAACTGGAAGACACCGGTCGAGTCGCCCTTGGCCAGCATCGCGTAGGTCTTGGCGTCGTCGATCGGGATCGCCTCCATGTCGATCTCCTCGCCGCGCGAGCGGCGGATGATGTCGATCGCGTCCTCGATCACGTCGAGGTTGCGGAGGCCGAGGAAGTCCATCTTCAGCAGGCCGATCTCCTCGATCGGGCCCATCGAGTACTGGGTCACGATCTTGTACTGGCGCTCGGCCTTGCCGGAGCCGTTGCCGGCCGCCGGCGCGCTGCGGTCCTCGGCCAGCTGCAGCGGCACCACCTCCTGCAGTGGCCGGTCGGCGATCACCACCGCGGCGGCGTGGATCGAGTTGTTGCGGACGATCCCCTCCAGCCCCTGGGCGACGTCGATGATCTTCTTCGCGTCCGGCTCGGCGTCGTAGGTCTGTTTCAGTTCCTGGCCCTTCTTCAGGCATTCCGCGAAGGAGGGGCTGCGGCCCATGATCGGCTCCGGGATCAGCTTCGCGAGGCGGTCGCCGGTGCCGTAGTCGTAGCCGAGCACGCGGGCTGCGTCGCGGGTGGCGGCGCGCGGCGCCATCTTGCCGAAGGTGATGATCTGGGCGACCGATTCACGGCCGTACTTCTCGGCGACGTAGCGGATCATTCGCTCGCGCCCGCGGACCGAGAAGTCGATGTCGATGTCCGGCATCGATTTGCGCCCGGGGTTGAGGAAGCGCTCGAAGATCAGGCCCTCGGAGAGCGGGTCGAGGTCGGTGATCCTGAGCACGTAGGAGACGATCGAGCCGGCGGCGGAGCCGCGGCCGGGGCCGACCGCGACGCCGTTTTCCTTGGCGTAGCGGACGAAGTCCCAGACGATCAAGAAGTAGGAGGAGAAGCCCATCTCCTCGATCACGCCGAGCTCGAACTCCATCCGCTCGACCGCCTCGGCCGGGGCCGGGTCCCCGTAGCGGGCGCGCAGCCCCTCGCCGGCGATCCGCCGCAGCATCGCCTCCGGCTCGGAGCCGTCCTCGGTCGGGTACTTCGGCAGCAGCAGGCTGCCGAGCTCGATGTTGAGGGAGCAGCGCTCGGCGATCTCCAGCGAGGTCGGCACCGCCTCCGGCCACTCGGCGAAGGACTCGATCATTTCCTCCGAGCTCTTGATGTAGAACTCGTTCGTGTCGAAGCTCATCTTCGGCGCTTCCAGGGTCGACTTCGTCTGCACGCAGAGCAGCGCCGCGTGGTGTTCGAAGTCCTCGCGCCGCAGGTAGTGGACGTCGGCGGTGGCGACCAGTGGCCGCTTCAGCTCGCGGGCGAAGCGGACGATCCCCTCGTTCGCCTTGTCCTGCTCTTCGATCCCGTTCTTCTGCACCTCGAAATAGACCTGGTCGGGGCCGAAGGCCTGGATCAGGTCGTCGAGATGGGCGCGGGCGTCGTCGGCGCGCTCTTCGACCAGGCGCCGGCAGAAGCGCGACTGCAGACAGCCGGTGAGGACGATCACGCCCTCGGAGTGGCGCTCCAGCAGCTCCATGTCGACGTTGGCCTTGCCGCGCGAGAAGCCTTCGAGGAAACCGGCCGAGGTCAGCTGCACCAGGTTGGCGTAGCCACGATCGCTTGCGGCCAGCAGGGTGATGTGGTTGCGCTCGTAGCGGGGCTGCTCCTTGATCGCCTTGCGATCCTCGACGAAGTAGGCCTCGAGCCCGACGATCGGCTTGATCCCATGCTTGCTGCAGGCCTTGTAGAGGTCGACGGCGCCGTTCATGACGCCGTGGTCGGTCAGCCCCAGGGCCGGTTGTCCGAGCTCCGCCGCCCGGGCCGCCATCGCGTCGATCTTGCAGGCGCCGTCGAGCAGCGAGTACTCGCTGTGGGCATGCAGATGGACGGCGGTGGGAGAGCTCATCGGGGTCGGGCGATCATGCCAACTGAGGCAGATGGCACCGGCGGCTCCCGTGACTCTTCCGCGCTAATTCCGTGGCTATTCCAAGTGCGCGAGACCCCGCTATGCGCAGACCCAGGCGGAGCCACCCGAGTCGGCCCAGATTTCGCCGGCGATGCGATCCTGTTCGGCCTTCGGAGCGTCCTGGGGAGCGCCGTGGCCGCCGTAGAGTTCCCAGGTCGAAGGGAGGATCTGGTAGGCGCCACCGGCGCCGCTGGAGGGATTGACGGCGCCGTAGTCTCCGCCGGACTCGCACATCACGATGTAGGTCGGGATCGAGTAGGGGCCGCCGAGCCAGCGACCGACTTCTTCTTCGGCTGCGGCGGCGCTGGCGGCGCGCGCTTCGGCGGCGCGGGCCTGCTGGACCTCCTTCACCCACTTGCCGATGCTGGTTTTGAGATCGGCCAGGGACGCTTCCCGTTCGGCGGCGATCGCCTGCTGGTGGGCGGCCGCGGCCTCAGCCGCTTCGCGCACCGAGGCGATCTGGGCGCGGGCGGCGGCGAGGCGTTCGTCGTAGGCAACGGCCCTGGCCTCCAGCGCGGCGACCGCCCGAGCCTCGTGGCGGACTTCGTCGCGCACCTGCTCGACCCGGTGGGCGAGGGCGCTGTCGGATTCCTCGATCGTCCGCAGGTAGTCGGCCCGGGTGACCAGTTCCTGGTAGTCGCCGGAGCCGAAGATCAAGCTGGCGGTGCTCGGCGTGCCGCTCTCGTAGATCGCCACCAGGCGGGTGGCGAGGGCGGCGCGGGAACGGCGCAGGCGGGCCTTCTCGGCGACCAGCTGGTCACGGGTGGAGGCCAGCTTGCGGCTCAGCCCGGCGGCCCGTTCCTGGCCTTCGGCCAGCAGGCTCGAAAGGCGTTCCTCGTGGGCCGTGGCGTCTGCCGCTTCGCCTTCGGCGACGGCGAGCCGTTCGTGGTGCCGGCTCGCGCCAGAAAGGACTTGGTTGCCCTCG
>DATBXZ010000232.1:0-9206 GCA_036513995.1 Solirubrobacterales bacterium
CCAGCGCGTGGCGCACGACCGCGACGTTCTCGGCCCTGGCGGGAAGGGACATCTGCAGCCCCGATCGTTCGTCGGTGGTCGTATTCACGTTTTGGCCAGTCCTCAAGCGCTGGAACGCTCGTCGTCGGTCTCGCGGCGAGCATAGCTTTCCGCGCCGCCGCTCAATTCCTACCCCTGGCGGGTGGGCGCAAACCGACGCCCGAACCTGGCCCTATGCCTGCGGTAGCATCGACGCGTGAATCCGGCTCCCTTCGAGGCAACCGCCTCCCGGCTCGACGACGGCGTCCGCATCGTCTCCGTCCGTGGCGAGCTCGACCTCGGCACGGCCTCCGACCTGGAGGCCCCGCTCGAGGATGCGATCTCCTCCGGTGACGCCTCGGTGCTGATCGACCTCTCCGAGTGCGAATTCATCGACTCCACGGGGATCGCCTTGATCGTACGGGCCTGGCAGCGCCTCGACCGCACCGCCGAGGGCAGCGGCCGAGTCGTCATCTGCAGCGCCAGCGACCAGGTCCGGCGTGTGCTCGAGATCACCGGCCTCGAGCTCTCGATCCCGATTCACGCCAGCAGGGACGAGGCGCTCGCGGCGCTTCGCGGCTAGGCCCCTTCTCCTGGGCACGTACCCGGGGCGGGCGGCTTCCTAGAGGTCGACCGGCGACATGTCGGCGTAGCGGTCGCCGGCCGCGGCGCCGGCGGGCGCCGCCTCGTCGATCCGACGCAGGTCCTCGGCACCGAGCTCGATCTCGGCCGCGGCGACGTTCTGCTCCAGATACTCGACGTGCTTGGTGCCGGGGATCGGGACGATGTCCTCGCCCTGGGCGAGGACCCAGGCGAGGGCCAGCTGGCCGGCGCCGACCCCCTTCTCGGCGGCGATCTCCTGCACCCGCTCGACCAGCTCGAGGTTGCGCGCGAAGTTCTCGCCTTCGAAGCGAGGGTTGACGCGGCGGAAGTCGCCCTCGGGTAGGTCCTCGATCGAGCGGAAGCGGCCGGTGAGGAAGCCACGCCCGAGCGGGCTGTAGGCAACGAAGCCGATGCCGAGCTCACGCACCGTCGGCAGCAGCTCCTCCTCGGGGTCGCGGCTCCAGAGCGAGAACTCGGTCTGCAGGGCCGCGATCGGGTGGGTCGCGTGAGCGCGGCGGATCGTCTCCGGCCCCGCCTCGGAGAGGCCAAGGTGGGCGACCTTGCCCTGCTCGACCAGCTCCGCCATCGCCCCTACCGTCTCCTCGATCGGCACCTTCGGGTCGACGCGGTGCTGGTAGTAGAGGTCGATCCGCTCGACGCCGAGGCGGCGCAGCGAGTCCTCGCAGCACTGCCGCACGTACTCGGCGTCGCCGCGGACGCCGAGCCGCTCGCCGTTCTCGCCGCGGACGTTGCCGAACTTGGTCGCCAGCACCACCTCCTCGCGGCGGCCGGCGATCGCGGCACCGACCAGCTTCTCGTTGGTGAACGGCCCATACATGTCGGCGGTGTCGAGGAAGGTGACGCCGAGGTCGAGGGCTCGCTGGATCACTTTCCTGGCCTCCGCCTCGTCGGCGCTGCCGTAGAACTCCGACATGCCCATGCAGCCGAGCCCCTCGACCGACACCTCGGGCCCGTTCGAACCGAGCTTCCTGGTCTCCATGCGCGTGCCTTTCTATAAGCGGTGTGGACTGCGCGTCGCCATCGCTAGCCGTCGGCGGGAATCGTCTGGTCGGCCTCACCGCGCTCGGCCTGCTCGCGATCCTCGGCAGGTGGCACGTCGCGATCGGGGAAGCGGTGTTCGTCGCCGTGGCTGGCGATGTCCTGAAGCCGCTTCTCGGCGAGCTCGAAGCCCTCGGACTCGCCCTCGCCGGACTCGATCACGGGCTGCTGCGCCGGGTCGTCGCTCTCGATCGGGGCGACCCCACCAACTTGCCCCGCTTCGACAGCGGCGGCCTCGGCCTCTTTCTCGATTCGCTGCCGCTCGGCGAGCAGCTCTTCTGGGTCTTTATCCGCTGCGCTCATGACGGTTGGCTACCCCTCGCCCAGGCAGGTGAAACCCTGGCAGACCGGGCTGGGCCGGACTCAGCCAGCGGTCGCTGCCGGCGAAGCGCTGCTGCGGCTGAGGAGCCATCCGGCGAGGCCGCCAAGGAGACCGCCGAAGGCGAGCAGCGTCGCCGCGCGCAGCGGTTCCCGCTTCAACTTCGAGGCGGTTCCGTGGGCGGTGTGCCTCGCGGTCGACCGGACCGCCTTGCGGGCGAGTGCTTTCTTGATCGGTGGCATGCCACTCGGCTACCCCATTCGTCGCCGAGGCAATCGCGACGGCAAGGCTCACTCTTGCTCATCTTCGAGCGGCCTTCGAGGTCGAGCTGCGCGAGGAGGTCTTCGATTCGCCCGAGCGCGCCTTTTCCTTGTTCACGGTGCGGGCGGCGATCTCCTCGGCGCGTTTGTCCGAGCGGCCCTGTTCCGAAGGTTGTGCCCGCCGGGCCGATCGCCTCTCCGTGGGGGAAACGGTTGGTCTTCTCACCCGAGCGGGAACCGGTGCAAGGACCGGTAGAAAGCCGCTGGGAATCGGGCCGGCGGGCTGTCCTTATCCAAGGCGCGGCTACCCGTGGCCGCCAGAAGCCAAACTGAGGCTCAGGCGACCAAGTCCAGCACGTGGCGCTCGATGCGCGCGCGGCGGGGCGCCGTCATCTCGCCGTCGCCGGCGAGGCCGACCGCGATCGTCACCCCGTCGCGGTAGTGGTCGAAGACGCGCGGGTCGATGTAGGAGCGCCGGCAGACCGCCGGCGTGTTGCCGAGCGCCTCGGCGACGTCGGCAACCGCGGCGGCGATCGTGCGCTTGGCGGCGGCCTCGGACTTCGGCTTCGGCTCGCCCGCCAGGGCCGCGGCGGCGAGCACGGTGCCGCTCCAGGTGCGGAAGTCCTTGGCCGAGAAGCCCTCCCCGATCGCCTCCTGGATATAGGCGTTGACATCGGTGGAGCGGACGTCACGCCACTCGCCGCCCTCGCGATAGGCGAGCAGGTCGTCGGGGCCGCTGCGGCGCCTGCGCATCGCCTCGACGGCGGCGATCGCCTCCGGGTCGCGGATCGCCTGAATACGGCGCTGGCCGCTCTTGGCCGGGAAGTCGAAGACCATCTCCCCGCCCTGGATCGAGACGTGCCGGCGCTGGATCGTGGCCAGGCCGTAGCTCTCGTTCGTCTCGGCGTACTCCTCGCCGCCGACCCGGAAGAAGCCGAGGTCCAGCAACCGCACCGCGCAGGCCAGCGCTCGCTCGCGCGGCACCGCCTCCAGCGCCAGGTCCCGGGTCACGGCGCGCCGCAGGCGCGGCAGCAGGCGGGCGAACTCGCGCACCGCCTCGTACTTGCGCGCGGCCCGCCGCAGCTCCCAGCGATCGTGGTAGCGGTACTGCTTGCGGCCGGCGGCGTCGAGCCCGGTCGCCTGGATATGGCCGAGCGGGTCGGCGCAGATCCAGACCTCCTCCCAGGCCGGCGGGATCGCCAAGTCGCGGATCCGCCCCAGCGTCTCCTCGTCGGCGATCCGAGCGCCGTTTGCGTCTTCGTAGGAGAAGCCGCGGCCGCGCCGTCGCCGCCTGATGCCAGTGCCAGAGCAGTCGGAACGGCGCAGCCGGCCCTGGCTACCCAACTTTCTTTCTCGAGGAGGGATCAGGCATCGGGGTCCTCGTCGGCGGCCAGCTCCAACGAGCCGTCGCGCACGATCTCGAGGTGGCGCTCCTGGATCGGCAGCGCCCACTCGACCAGCTCCCGGACGCGCTCCTCGCCGGCAGCCTCGTTGAGCTTGCCGAGGATCGCCCAGTGGCCGACCTCGCCGGCCTCGGCCATCGTCAGGAACTCGAACCCGTCGAGCTCGTCGGAGTCCTCGCCGAGGTAGGTGCGCATCATCTCGGTCGCCTCGTTTTTCGTTTCCTGGGCCTTCTCGAGGATCGCCGTCTTCTTGCCGTCGCGCTCCCCCGCCACCTCAATGCAGCGGCTTTCGGTCTCCTCGGCCTCGGCCCGCATCTTGCTGAGGGCGTCGGTAAGAGATCCGGAATTGCCGTCGAGCAGCGACTCGACTCTCTTCGTCGCCTCCTGCGCGGCACCGGCAAGACCGGTCACCTCGGCCAGCTTCTCCTCCAGGGTCGTCAAATCAGCCATTGCGTCTCCTTCGTCGGTCGATGCCCGTGAAGGTCCGGCTGAAACCCGGCGCTTCCCTCGAGGCGGGAACAAGTTGGGGACTCTGTACCCGTTGCCCGGCGGCTGAATCCGAGTTGCGAAGGTGGGATCTAACATCAGCGACGATGAGCCCCCGGTCCAGAGCCACGGCCGCCGGCGCCGCCACGCTGGCGCTCGGCCTACTCGCGGCGGCCTCGATCGGCCCGGCCAGCGCCTCGCCGCGGGCAACCGCGAGCCCGACCGCGACCGCGAGCATCTCGCGGCCGCCGATCGTCCAGCATCTGATCCCCTTCGGCCCCAAACGCAAGCGCGAGATGGCCGCCTACTCCGAGCGCCATTACGGCCGGCGCCAGTGGCGGCTTCGCGACCCCAAGGTGATCGTCGAGCACATGTCCCAGACCAGCAGCGCCGAGGCCGTCTACAACACCTTCGCCCCGGACGTCCCCGACGTCGAGCTGGGTGAGCTGCCCAACGTCTGCTCCCACTTCGTCGTCTCCCCCTCCGGCCGCATCTTCCAGCTGGTCAACCTGCGAACCCGCTGCCGCCACACCGTCGGGCTCAACTGGACGGCGATCGGGATCGAGCACGCCGGCTATGGCGACGACGACGTCCTCGACAACCCGGCCGAGCTGCGCGCCTCGCTCTGGTTGACCCAGTACCTGCGCTGCCGCTTCGGGATCCCGATCGCGGACGTGATCGGGCACAACGAGAGCCTCAGCTCCCCCTACCACCACGAGCTGGTGCCGGGCCTGCGACACCAGACCCACGGCGACTGGAAGCACAGCTCGATGCGGGTCTACCGCCAGCGGCTGGCGCGGATGAAGCCCTGCTGAGGGAGACCGGCCCACTCGCAGTTGGCTCCGCCGCGGCGGGATAGACTCGCTGGCATGGGCGGCGACGCGATCGAAGAGGGCTTCAAGGAGGGCGACAAGGTCTGGGTCCAGGATGCCGACGGCAACCGCCATCCGGGGATCTTCGTCGGCAACAACGAAGCCGCCGGCTGGTTCGGCGGCGGGCCCAGCGCCTACGTGGCGCATCCCGAGGCCCACCAGGCCGAGGTCGTCTCGGTCTTCCGCATCACCCCCCGCGACGAGTAGTCGCCGCCGGGCTTTCGCGGCATGTCGATTTCGGCGATCCTCGTTCGTCGTTCGGGGTAGAGGGCGGCTGGAGGCCGCCGCGAACGACTAGCCAAGGAGACGCGAGATGCGATTCATGATGTTCATGTACCCGGAAATCAGCGAAGAGGACTGGAACCCGAGTGCCGAGGACGTGGTGGAGATGGGCCGCTACAACGAGGAGCTGCGCAAGGCGGGGATGCTGCTTTCGCTCGACGGTCTGCACCCGCCCGGCGAAGGGGCGCGCGTCAGCTTCGACGGCGAGGGCGGCTCCAGCGTCATCGACGGGCCGTTCGCGGAGGCGAAGGAGGTCGTCGGCGGCTACTGGCTGATCCAGGCGCGCTCGAAGGAGGAGGCGGTCGAGTGGGCCTCGCGCTGCCCCGGCAAGAGCTGCACGGTCGAGGTTCGTCGCGTCTTCGAGCTGGAGGACTTCCCGCAGGACGTGCAGGAAGCGGTCGCGGGGGCCTGATCGCGGTGGGCGGGGCCGCGACCAACCAGGCGATCGAGGCGGTCTGGCGGATCGAGTCCGCCCGCCTCGTCGCCGGGTTGGCGCGGATGGTGCGCGACGTCGGCCTGGCCGAGGATCTGGCCCAGGACGCGCTGGTCGCGGCGCTGGAGCGCTGGCCCGAGTCGGGTGTCCCGGACAACCCGGGCGCCTGGCTCATGGCCACGGCCAAGAACCGGGCGATCGACCTGGCCCGGCGCCACACCACTTTCGAGCGCAAGCAGGAAGAGCTGGCCCGCGACGTCGGCATGCGGATGGCGATGGAGCGCTCCGACTTCGATGCCGCCGTCGACGACGAGGTCGGCGACGACCTGCTGGGGCTGATCTTCACCTGCTGCCACCCGCTGCTTTCGCGGGAGGCGCGGGTGGCGCTGACCCTGCGCCTGCTCGGCGGGCTGTCCACGCCGGAGATCGCCCGCGCCTTCCTGGCCAAGGAGTCGACGATCGCCCAGCGCCTGGTCCGGGCGAAGCGGACGCTGCGCGACGCCAACGTGCCCTTCGAGGTACCGCGCGGCGAGGAGCTCGACGCCCGCCTGCCCTCGGTGCTCGAAGTCATCTACCTCGTCTTCAACGAGGGCTACGCGGCGAGCGCCGGCGAGGACTGGATCCGGCCGGCGCTGTGCGAGGAAGCGCTGCGCCTCGGCCGCATCCTCGCGGCGCTGGCGCCGGAGGAGCCGGAGGCGCACGGCCTGATCGCGCTGCTGGAGATCCAGGCCTCGCGCACCCGCGCCCGGCTCGGGCCGGGCGGCGAGCCGGTGCTGCTGCTGGAGCAGGACCGCTCGCGCTGGGACCTGCTGCTGATCGGCCGCGGCCTGGAGGCGCTGGAGCGGGCCGAACACCTGCGCGGCCCGCTCGGCCCCTACGGCCTGCAGGCCGCGATCGCCGCCTGCCACGCCCGCGCGCTCAGCGCCGAGGAGACCGACTGGGTGCGGATCGCCGCCCTCTACGACGCCCTCGCCCAGCTCAGCCCCTCGCCGGTGGTCGAGCTCAACCGCGCCGTCGCCCTCGGCATGGCCTTCGGCCCCGAGGCCGGCCTCCAGCTGCTGGACCGGATCGCCGCCGCGCCCTCCCTGCGCGAGTACCACCTCCTCCCCAGCGTCCGCGGCGACTTCCTCGCCAAGCTCGACCGCGGCACCGAGGCCGCCGCCGAGTTCACCCGCGCCGCCTCTCTGACCGAGAACGCACGCGAGCGCGAGCTGCTGCTCAGGCGGGCGGCTGCGAGTCAGGAGGGTCGCTGAGCCGGCGCATGCCGTCGACGTCGAGGCGGTGGGTGACCCAGTCGCCGAGCTGGGTGGCGCCGAGCTTCTCGTAGAAGCGCAGCGCCGGCTCGTTCCAGTCCAGGGCGGTCCACTCGAGGCGGACGTGGCCGCGCTCGAGGGCGAGGGCGGCGATGTGCTCCATCACCGCCCGGCCGATGCCGTCGCGGCGCTTCTCGGGACGCACGTAGATGTCCTCGATCCAGACGCCGGAACGACACTCGAAGCTGGAGAAGGTGGTGAAGAAGATCGCGTAGCCGACCGCCTCGCCGTCGAGCTCGACGATCAGGGCCTCTGCCGCCCGCTGCTCGAACAGGGTGCGGCGCAGGACCTCGGGGTCGCCGACAACCGCGTGGGCCAGTTTCTCGTACTCGGCCAGCTCCAGGATCAGCCCGAAGAGCAGCTCCATGTCGGCTTCGGTCGTCGGGCGGATCCGCACTCCCACTCACGCAGCCTAGGCAACCGGCTGGCGGCTAGGCTGCCGCGCCATGGACACGATCGATGAGCTGCTGGCGAACAACCGCGCCTTCGCCGAGCTCCCGGCCGACCGTCACCTCGACGTTCGGCCGAGCCGGCGGCTGGCAATCGTCACCTGCATGGACTCGCGGCTCGACGTCTTCGCGGCGCTGGGGCTGGGAGACGGCGAGGCGCACGTGCTGCGCAACGCCGGTGGCGTCGTCAGCGACGACGTGATCCGCTCGCTGGCGATCTCGCAACGGCGGCTGGGCACCCGCGAGGTGATGCTGGTCCACCACACCGACTGCGGCATGGGGAAGATCACCGACGAGGGCTTCCGGGTCGAGCTCGAGGAGGCGACCGGGATCGTCCCCGAGTTCCCGATCGAGGCCTTCGAGAGCGTCGACGACAGCGTCCGCCGCTCGCTCGATCGCGTCCGCCGCTCCCCCTTCATCCCCCACCGCGACGCGGTCCGCGGTTTCGTCTACGACGTCGACACCCACCGCCTGCGCGAGGTCGAGGCCCCCGGCTAAGCCCCCATGGTGCGGGCGATGACCACGCGCTGGATCTCGTTCGTGCCCTCGTAGATCTGGGTGATCTTGGCGTCGCGCAGCATCCGCTCGACCGGATACTCGTTGACGTAGCCGTAGCCGCCGAGCACCTGGATCGCCTCGACCGTCACCTTCATCGCGTTGTCGGAGGCGAACAGCTTCGCCATCGAGGTCCACTTCGGCAGGCTGGCCGGGCGCTCGGCCAGGTCCGCCATCGAGCAGGCTTTGTAGAGCAGCTCGCGGGCGGCGGCGGTGCCGGTCTCCATGTCGGCGAGCTTGAACTGGATTCCCTGCAGGGCGTTGATCGGCTTGCCGAAGGCGATCCGCTCCTTCGCGTACTCGTTGGCGTAGTCGGTCGCCCCCTGGGCGATGCCGACGGCCTGGGCGGCGGCGCCGAGGCGGGTGCGCTCGAGCGTGCCGAGGGCGACGCCAAGGCCTTTGCCCTCAATGCCGACCAGGTTCTCGTGCGGGACACGGACGTCGGTGAAGGAGGGCGAGCCGGTGGGCGAGCCCTTGATCCCGAGCTTGTGCTCGAGCTGGCCTGGGTCGAAGCCATCGCGCTCTTTCTCGACCACGAAGGCACTGATCCGCTTGTTCTCGCGGTCGGTGACCGCGAAGACGACGTAGAAGTCGGCGACCGAAGCGTTGGTGATCCAGTTCTTCTGGCCGTTGATCACCCACTCGTCGCCGTCGCGCACCGCGGTGGTCCGCATCGCCGCCGGGTCGCTGCCGGCCTCGGGCTCCGAGAGGGCGAAGGCCGGCGACCACTCGCCGCTGGCGCACTTGGGCAGGAAGCGATCTTTCAGCTCGTCGGAGCCGAAGAGCTGAATCGGCAGCGTGCCGAGCTCCTGGATCATCAAGATCAGGGCCGAGGAGGCGCAGGCCTTGGCGATCTCCTCAACCGCCATCTGCAGGACCAGCGTGCCGGTGCCGGTGCCGCCGTAGCGCTCGTCGAACGGCAGTCCGAGGATGTCGTGCTCGGCGAGCAGCTTGCGCACGTCCCAGGGGTACTTGCCTTCGCGGTCGATCTCGCCGGCGCGCGGGGCGATCTTCTCCTGCGCCAGCCGGCGCACCATGTCGCGGAGGTCACGGGACTCTTGGGGGACTTCGTAAGTGTTGGTCATGAGGCCGGCCAGCCTAGACTGCTGCCGTGCCCACCGTCGCTCCCTATGGCTCCTGGCGCTCGCCGATCG